>NZ_JBXWSM010000033.1:0-44415 GCF_059613405.1 Ruegeria sp. BHSA118 | reverse complement strand
CTGACCTCTTGCGCGAACCCGTCAGACACCCTACTTAAGCGCGTGGCGGGTTCTGCCCTTCTTGTGACAGGTAGCATTCTGGTGGCCTTAAGCAATTCCGAGGGGGCTGGCTCTGTTCAGGTCCTGGCCTGATTACCCGGCGCCCACCTGTACATACAGGTCCTCGGGAATCAAACCGCACGGTTGACTGGTGGTCCCGCCGCACTTTCCCTGAAATTTCAGCGCCCTGCGCGAGCTTCCTGTTTCACGGTTGCCGGCTCAAAGCTGTGCGCGACCGGTGTTCCCCGACGCGGCCCCTGCGGCTTTTCCGCCATGCTCATGATCTTGTACGCGAACTGAACGCCGGCAAAGACGATGCCGTTCATGAACCAGATCATCACCAACGCGATCAGGCCGATTTCCGACCCGGTTATCAGATGCCGAAGGTTCGCGACGTTCAGCGCCAAAAGCACCCCGACAAACACGGCCGAGATGACAAAACCCCAGGCGACTTGCGTGATATACAGGCGGATCAGTTTGGGCATGGCGAACCTCCTTGCGCTTCGACAACAATGCTAGCGCATGTCTGGTTCAGGTAAACGTGTCAGAACGCCTCGGGCTGGGCCTCGCGCGCCATGTGATCCAGCACGGCATTGACGAATTTAGGTTCTTTACCCTCAGGGAAAAAGGCACGCGCCACATCGACGAACTCTGTGATCACCACCTTGGGCGGTGTGCCGCTTTGGGTCAGTTCCGCACCCGCCGCGCGAAACAGCGCGCGCAGGGTCGGGTCGATGCGCGCGATCGGCCATTTCGCCACCAGCGCGCGGTCGGTCATCTGGTCGATCGGCGCCTGATAGTTCACGGCGTCATCCACCAGCTTGCGGAATAGCGTGCTGTCGCCCTCGAGCAACTCGTCGCCCTCATAGACCGCGCCGAACCGGTGGTCCAGAAACTCGTTGACCACCTGCTCGGTCGTCTGGCCCGACTGTTCCATCTGGAACAGCGCCTGCACGGCGTAAAGCCGCGCGGCGGATTTCATCAGGCGTTTCCGGTTTGCCGGTTTCGGCGTGTCTGTCTGGGTCATGCTGTCGTTGATCCGTTGCTGTCGCCCGCCACCAGGATGGACTCGGACGGCGGCTTGAATCCGACGCCCTTTTTCGAAGCGCCCCACTTACGGCTGAGCGCGATCAGATGCAAGGCCGCAGCGGCCGCGCCGCCCCCTTTATTCATCTTTTCGGGATTGGCGCGGACTTCGGCCTGTTCGTCATTCTCGACGGTCAGGATGCCGTTGCCGATGCACAGCCCCTGAAGGCCCATCAACTGGATCGCACGGCTGGAGTCGTTGCAGACGGTTTCGTAATGCGTTGTCTCACCGCGGATGACGCAGCCAAGCGCGACATAGCCGTCAAAGTTGCACTGCCGGTCAGCCATGGCGATGGCCGTGGGAATCTCCAGCGCGCCGGGAACTTCGACCACTTCGCAGGTGCCGCCAGCCGCTTCGATCTCGGCCGTGGCGCCCGCAATCAGGTTGTCGGCGATCGAGCGGTAGAACGGAGCCGCCACGATCAGCAGTTTCACCGGCTTGTCGAAGCTGGGTGTCGGCAGAATTCCGTGTTTGTCTTGTTCAGCCATGTTCAGTCTTCCTTCAGAATCGAGCGGGTACCGACGATGGACAGACCAAACGCGTCCAGCCCAAGATACACCGTTTCAGGAGAGTCGGTCAGCAGAACCAGTTCCTGAATTCCCATCTTGGACAGGATCTGCGCCCCCAGACCGGTTTGTTTTATAGTGCGCGGCCCTTCGTCCCCAGTGGCATATAGCGAGTTGCGCGGCTGGCGGAACAGGCAGACCACTCCGCGGCCCTCTTCGGCGATCTTTTCCATTGCGCGCGGCAGCTCGCGCGATGATTTCGGGCCAAGCCCCAGGATATCCGGCGCTTCGTGCAGGGCGTGCGTGCGCGTCAGAACGGGCTCGGGTGTGGTGATGTCACCTTTGATCATGACAACATGTTCAATGCCGTGGGTCTGATCGGTGAAAATCCGCATTTCCCATTCACCGCCATATTCCGAGGTGACGGTCTGACGCGAAGTTTCAACCACCAAGTTGTCATTACGCGACCGATAGCTGATCAGATCGCTGATCGTGCCGATTTTCATGTTGTGCTTTTTGGCGAACTCGACCAGATCCGGCAGGCGCGCCATGGTTCCGTCTTCCTTCATGATCTCGCAGATCACGCCTGACGGGTTTAGTCCGGCAAGGCGCGAGATATCCACGGCGGCCTCGGTATGGCCTGCGCGCACCAGCACCCCGCCCCGCTTTGCCCGCAACGGGAAGACATGGCCCGGGGTGGCGATATGCGCCATCGTGTTCTGTTCGTTGATCGCGGTCGCCACGGTCAGCGCCCGGTCGGCGGCTGAAATCCCGGTGCTGACACCTTCGCGCGCCTCAATCGAAACCGTAAAGGCCGTCTCGTGCCGGGATGAGTTGTTCACGGCCATCATCGGCAGGCCCAGCGCATCTATCCGTTCCGCGGTTATCGGCAAACAGATCAGACCGCGCCCGTGGGTGGCCATGAAGTTGATCGCCTCGGCATCCGCAAACTCGGCCGGGATCACCAGATCGCCTTCGTTCTCGCGATCTTCGTGATCGACCAGAATGTACATCCGGCCGGCGCGCGCCTCTTCGATGATTTCTTCGATCGGGCTGATCGCGTCACGCAACTGGGCCTCGACCGGTCCGGGGGTTTCAAAGCTCATGGGGCAGCCTTTCACATGGCAGGTTTGCTCGGCGGAATAGACCACTGAGGGCGCAAAGACCAGTCCACAAACGGCGCAGGGGTTTTCCGACGCGACGTATCAGGACATCTCGGACAGGCGCGCGACGTACCGGGCCAGCGTATCGATCTCAAGATTGACGCGATCGCCCACACCCACATCGCCCCAGGTCGTGACTTCCTTGGTGTGAGGGATGAAGTTGATGCCAAACTCGCAATCATCCACGTCATTGACCGTCAGCGATGTCCCGTTCAACGCAACCGAGCCTTTGGGCGCTATGAACCGGGCCAGCTCCTTCGGTGCGCGCAAGGTGACACGTGTGCTGTCGCCTTCATCTTCGACCGCAACCACTTCGGCCACGCCGTCCACATGACCCGAAACAATGTGACCGCCCAGTTCATCGCCGACTTTCAGCGCACGCTCCAGATTGACACGTTTGCCGACGGCCCATGTATCAAGATTTGTCTTCGAAACCGTCTCGGCGCTGATCTGAACATCATACCAATCGTCGCCCAACGCGATCACCGTCAGGCACACACCATCACTGGCAATCGAGGCCCCAATATCGATACCGGTCGTGTCATAGGCCGTCCTGATCCGGGCGCGCAGATCCCCCTGCTGTTCCAGCTCGGTGACGGTGCCGATGTCGGTGACGATCCCTGTGAACATTCCGTTAACCCTCAGTTCCTAACCTGTGCCTGCTTTTCACCGTCGAGGTAAGCCCAATGGGCCGCGCGGGCAAGCCCCGCCTTGCCGTACAAGGCCCAAACAGGCATAGTTTCCGCAACAAAAAAACGAAAAGAGCAGTCCAGATGCCGCAAATGCCTTCCGGCTCAGATAAACGGGTCTTCCTGTTTCTTCAGGGACCTCACGGGCCGTTTTTCTCGACACTCGGGCAGATGTTGCGTGCCACGGGGGCACAGGTCTGGCGGGTTGGGTTCAATGCGGGCGATCAGGCGTTCTGGTTCGACAAGGCAAGTTTCATCGCGTTCCAGAACAAGCCCGGCGATTGGCCCGAGACATTGAACAGACTGATTGCCGACAAGGGCGTCACGGATATCGTTCTTTATGGCGACACGAGACCGGTCCACGCCCGCGCAGTTGAGATTGCGAAGTCTCAAGGGCTGACAATTCACGTATTCGAAGAAGGCTACCTGCGGCCCTGGTGGGTTACGTACGAGCGGAACGGGTCAAACGGGCATTCGCGCCTGATGTCACTGAATGTCGACCAGATGCGGCAGGCTCTGGCCCGGTCGGACAGCAAAACGCCCCCGCCACCGTCGCATTGGGGGGATATGCGGCAACACATATTCTACGGTGCCCTCTATCATTGGTTCGTCATGTTCCTGAACAAGAGATACCGCAATTTCCGGACTCATCGTGATCTGTCGGTTTCACAGGAATTCCGGTTGTATTTCAAACGCCTGATACTGATGCCTGTTCATCGCCTGCAACGCGGCATTGCCACGGCGCGTGTCAGATGGGGGGGCTTTCCGTACCACCTTGTGCTGCTGCAACTGGGGCATGACAGTTCGGTTCAGGCCCATTCCGAATTCTCCTGCATGTCCGATTTTCTGGAGCTGGTCATCGCAGGATTCGCGCAAGGCGCACCGGCACATCACAGGCTGGTTGTGAAAGAGCACCCTTTGGAAAACCACCGTGAACCATTGCACCTGCGCGCCACGGAGATTGCCAGAAAACACGGGGTGCAGAACCGTGTTCACTATGTCCCCGGCGGAAAACTGGCAGGTTTGCTGGATGAGGCGAACTCGGCCGTCACCGTGAATTCCACTGCGGGGCAGCAGGTCTTGTGGCGGGGTATTCCGCTGCGTATTTTCGGACGTTCGGTTTATGACAAGACCGACTTCGTATCACAGCAGTCGATCGCCGCTTTTTTTGCTGAACCAGACGCGCCGGATGTCGACGCCTATCGCTGTTACCGGCAATTCCTGCTGGAAACCAGCCAGGTTCCGGGCGGGTTTTATTCCCGGCGCGGCAGGCGGCAGTTGCTGCGCCGCGCCGTGGACATGATGCTCAGCGGCAGTGACCCTTATCAGGCCCTTCTGAACAAGAACGAGGCACCGACGCCACAGTTGAAAATCGTCGAGCAATTCGGGCGCTCTGTGACTGGAAGTTGAGCTGCTTCCCGGCTAATCTTCCCGCAACAACAAAAGACTGAGGATATCCGGCAGTGCAATTCTCTCCTAAGCGATGGATGCGGGGGGTTTCCCTTGTGGCCGCAATCGGCTTGATGGCGGCCTGCCAACTTCCGAAATCCGGGCCGAACAAGACCGAAATTCTGGCGGGTGCCGTCCAGAATGGTGGCAACGCGTTTGTCGTCGAAGTCGATGACCGCGTAACACGCCTTACATCCGCCGTGCCTCAGTTCGGCTTTTCTTCCTCGTTCAGCAGCGCCCAGGCCTTGACCGCCGACACTGTCCGCCCCGGTGACGTGCTGGGCCTGACCATATGGGAAAACGTGGACGACGGGTTGCTGTCCGGCGAAACCGGTGCGGCGACCATTCTGGACGAAGTTCAGGTCGACAGCGATGGTTTCATTTTCGTCCCCTATGCGGGTCGGATTCGGGCCTCGGGCAACACCCCCGAACAGCTTCGCGTTTTGATCACGAACAAGCTGCGGGAACAGACACCGGACCCACAGATCGAAGTGCGGCGTGTTGCGGGTGACGGTTCCACCGTCTCGCTGACGGGTACAGTCGCAACCCCCGGCATCTATCCGATCGAACGCCCAACCCGTTCCCTGCTTGGCATGCTGTCCAAGGCGGGCGGGGTCTCAGTAGCGTCGGATATCGCGTTGGTGACGCTGATCCGAGGGGATCAAAAGGGCACCGTCTGGTACGAAGATCTGTTCCGCAACCCGAAACTGGACGTCGCTTTGCGTGGCGGCGACCGCATTTTGGTGGAAGAAGACAGCAGATCATACATAGCGCTCGGCGCGACCGGAGGTCAGTCTCGTGTGGCCTTTGACAGTCAGGACCTTACTGCATTGGAAGCTTTGGCTCAGGTCGGTGGTCTGCTAACACTGTCCTCTGATCCAACCGGCATTTTCATTCTGCGAAAAGAGCGCCAGGACATCGCGCGCAGCATCACTGGACGCGCCGACCTGAAGGGGGATCAACGCATGATCTACCTGCTGAACCTGACGGCCCCCAACGGCCTGTTCATCGCGCGGGATTTCGTGATCCGCGACGATGATACGATTTATGTGACCGAAGCACCTTATGCACAGTGGAGCAAATCGATCTCGCTGATCGCTGGTGGCCTGACCCCCATCGCAAACGTCGCCACGCTGACCGGCAACTGATGCATGGTACCCGATCCGGACAGCGCAGCCGGGGCCGAGCGCACCCGGCTGTTCGTCTACAACGGCGGGTTTCTTACGCAAAAACGCCTGAGACGGATTCTGACGCTTGCCGGATATGACATCCGTCTGGGTCTTCCCAAGGATGGCGATTGCGTGGGCATATGGGGCAACAGCCCGACCGCGTATCGGGGCCTGCGCATCGCCGAAAAACACCATGCACCCGTTCTGCCGGTCGAAGATGCCTTTCTCAGGTCTCTGCACCCGGGGCGCGCCGGTGAACCGCCCTTGGGTCTTTTGCTGGACCGTTCAGGCCCGCATTTCGATGCAGCCGCACCTTCGGACCTCGAGAAGCTGCTGAACACTGATCCCTTGGACGATACCGCGCTGCTGAACCGCGCACGCGCGGCGATGGAACGGGTCAGGGAATTAAACCTCAGCAAGTATTCCGCGTTTGACCCCGATCTTGCCGCACCTGACCCCGGTTATGTACTGGTCGTCGATCAGACGGTTGGCGATGCCGCCGTCTCGGCAAGCGGTGCTGATCGTGCCCGTTTTCTTGAAATGCTTGTGGTCGCGCAGGAGGAAAACCCAGGCGCGCGCATTCTGATAAAGACACATCCGGAAACGATTGCGGGTCATCGTCAGGGGCATTTCACCGATCAGGACCTGTCAGACCGGGTCGCGTGGTTTGACAAGCCAATCAGCCCCTGGCCCCTGCTTGAAGGCGCCGTTGCGGTCTATACCGTGTCCTCGCAGCTGGGCTTTGAAGCAATCCTGGCCGGCCACAAACCGCGCGTTTTCGGTCAACCGTTCTATGCCGGCTGGGGCCTGACGCAGGATGAATTCCCAGTCCAGCGCCGTCAGCGCAACCTGACGCGCGCGCAACTGTTCGCGGCCGCAATGCTGCTTTATCCGACCTGGTACGACCCCTTTCGCGATCAGCTGTGCGAACTGGAAACGGTTCTGGACATTTTGGAGGCGCAGACCCGTGCATGGCGTCAGGACAGGCACGGTTGGACGGCCGCCGGTATGCGCCTGTGGAAACGCAGGCACATGCAGCAGATTTTCGGGCGGCATGGCAAGTTGCGTTTTACGGCCACAAAGCCTGACACCTCGGATCGCCCCCACATGGTCTGGGCCAGTCAGGCGCGCGAAAGCGAAGGGGCCGTTCGTGTGGAAGACGGCTTTTTGCGTTCTCGCGGACTTGGGGCGGCGCTTGTTCCGCCCCTATCCCTGGTAACCGACGAAATCGGCATCTACTATGACCCCACAAAGCCCAGCCAGTTGGAAAACCTGATCAGCGAGCGTGCAACATTGCGCCCGGATCAGGAATTGCGCGCTGAAAGGATTGTCGAGAGATTGCTGGCCGATGGTTTGAGCAAATACAACACGGGCCAATCCGCGCCGGTTCTGCCCCATGGTCACCGAATTCTGGTGCCCGGACAGGTTGAAGATGACGCCTCGATCCTGCTGGGCACCAACACGGTGCGCAGCAATCTGGACCTGCTGCAAACAGCGCGCGAGGCCAACCCCGATGCAATCCTGATCTACAAACCGCATCCTGATGTCGAAGCCGGGTTGCGGGACGGCCAGATAGACGCAGGGTCACTTGCGGACCTTGTCGTGACCCGGACTGACCCCGCCTCGCTGCTGACGCAGGTGGACGAGGTGTGGACGATGACATCGCTATTGGGGTTCGAAGCATTGTTGCGCGGGGTGAAGGTCACGACTCTGGGCGCGCCCTTCTATGCGGGATGGGGCCTGACCACCGATCTGGATACCGTACCCGTCAGACGAGGCGCACGGCCATCGCTGATGGGCTTGGTACACGCCACCTTGATTGACTATCCACGCTATTTCGATCCGATCACCAAACAGCCCTGCCCTGTCGAAGTGGCTGTTGAACGCTTGGCGCTGGGGTATTCGGCACCGTCCGGTCCGTTCAACCGTTTTCTGTCAAAGCTTCAGGGCGCGTTCGCAACGCATGCCCATCTTTGGCGTTGACGTTATTCCGACGCTCTGCGCCAACGGTGCAACACATCCCCACCGACCGCCTGCGTTTCGATCAATTCGAACCTGGGGGCGGCCTCCAGCGTTTCCAGACCTAGTGTCCCGACCGCGGCCAGGCCTTCGGCCCCGATGGTTAAGCCGGCAGTGAACCCGATCAGCTCGTCCACCAGATCTTCGGCCAGCAGCGAGGCCGCAAGCGCGGCACCGCCTTCGCAGAAGACACTGGTCAAACCGGCCTGACCCAGTTGCTGAAGCAGATCCAACGCATCGATATGATGATCTTTCAATGCACAGGGGATCAGCTTTGCCCCCAATCCCTCCCACGCCTGTGCGCGTTCGACATCCGGGTGATGCGCATGGCAGAGCCAGACAGGTATCTTTGAGGCCGTGCGCGCCAGCTGCCCCATCAGGGAAATATCCATATGGCGGGACACCACGACGCGGACAGGTTGATGCTCAACGCCAAGATCCCGAACGGTCAGCGAGGGGTCGTCGGCGCGCGCCGTCCCTGCTCCGACCATCACCGCATCGTGACGTGCGCGCATGGCATGGACCACACGACGTGCCTGCGGTCCGGTGATCCATTGGCTGTGCCCTGTCGAGGTTGCGATGCGCCCGTCAAAACTGCTGGCCATCTTCAGCGTCACAAAAGGTCGGCCTTGTTCAGTCTTGAGGAAGAAGCCTTCCAGATCCCGTTCTGCCTGTTCCGCAAGAACGCCAGTTACAACGTCGATCCCCGCCTCGCGCAACATGGCAAAACCCAGCCCGGCCACGCGCGGATCGCTGTCTTCGACAGCGGCCACAACGCGGGATACACCTGCGGCAATCAAGGCCTCGGCGCAGGGCGGAGTTTTGCCGTGATGGGCACAGGGTTCCAGCGTTACATAGGCGGTCGCACCACGTGCGCCCTGCCCGGCCTGAGCCAAGGCTTCGGTCTCGGCATGAGGGCGGCCGCCCGGTTGTGTCCAGCCCCGCCCGATGATCCGGTCATCACGAACAATGACACACCCCACAGCGGGGTTCGGCCAGCACGTCCCCTGACCGCGCCGCCCCAAAGACAGGGCAAGCGCCATGAATCGCTTATCTGTTTCGTTCACTCGTCAGTCGAAGGCTGCGGCGGGCGCAGTTCGTGGACGAACTCCTCGAAATCATCGGCCGCCTGGAAATTCTTGTACACACTCGCAAAGCGAACATAGGCGACAGTGTCGATCCGCGCCAGAGCTTCCATAACGATCTCACCGATCTTGTTGGACGGGATATCCGTGTCGCCCATGCTTTCCAGACGGCGCACGATGCCCGAAATCATCTGATCGATCCGTTCGGGATCAACGGGGCGTTTCTGCATCGAGATGCGGATCGAACGCTCCAGCTTGTCGCGATCGAAATCTTCGCGTTTACCATTGGTTTTTATGACAACCAGATCACGTAGCTGCACACGTTCGTAAGTCGTGAACCGCCCGCCACAGGCCGGGCAAAACCGGCGTCGGCGGATTGCCACGTGGTCCTCTGCCGGGCGTGAATCTTTTACCTGAGTATCGATATTTCCGCAAAACGGGCAGCGCATCCGCCGTCTCCTCGTCCCATGTTCGGCCTCTTTTTGTAAGCGCTGCGGCTTACTTATCCACAACTATAGGGCAGCCGCTAGGGTTTGGGTAGTCGGAAATTCAAACCGCTAAATAGTGGGTCAGGCCAGATACGCCGCAACCTTCCTTTGATGCGGCGCAGTGCGATGTTCAAACAGGTAAATCCCTTGCCATGTTCCAAGAACGGGCCGTCCCTGCGAGACCGGGATCGTCAGCGAAACCGGCAAGAGCGCGGCCTTGATATGCGCAGGCATATCGTCCGGGCCCTCGTAGATGTGCCGCAGATACGACATGGCGGGGTTGTCTGACGGTGGAACCAGCCGTTCGAAGAACGCCTGAAGATCTGTTTGAACTTCGGGGTCGGCGTTTTCCTGGATCAGCAATGAGCAGGAAGTGTGGCGAACGAACAGGGTCAAGACCCCATCTTTCGCCACCCGTTCAAGCCATTGCAAAACGTCGGACGTGAATTCGTACAGCCCCGGCCCTTGGGTGTGCAAAACGAACTCGGTCTGCATCGTGACTATCCTGCGGGTTTGTCAGTCGTTGAAGAACGGTCGATAGTTACACCGTGCATTCGCACCTTGTACAGATTCACTGTTGCCAGGTTGAAACCCGAACGAGACAAAGCTGCTTGGTTGCGCATCAACCGATTGAGGTGGCTTGATGGAAAACTGAACCGCTGTTCTGCGACCGGTTGTGACACTGGGCCCGTATCCTCGCAACACGTAAATCCGGTCCGTCCAGCCCAATCCCAAGGTTCGACGTGCATAATCCGCGGCGGCGCACCAATAGCCTTCGGCGCGCATGTCGCCGCGGGGGATGACCTCGAAATCAGTGGCGTTTATGGGTTCCGTTCGAAACCCGTTCCGCGCAGCGTCTGCTGTCAGTGGTACACTGAAGGCCAAGGCTGCCAGCGCGGCGAAAATGTATGACTGTTTCATGGTAATTTCTTCCCTGATTGCTTGTTCCAAATGGTGGTCTCCAAATAGGTTAGACGAACTTCACCGCGCGCACAGGGTGCCTCACGATCAATTCAGCCAGCCTGGTACATAGCGTGATCCGGTGTGAGCCAGCCTTGACAGCGGATCAGCAGGCCCAAGCCCGTCATCGCAGAACAATGCGTCACTTATGGGGAAAAATGAGCGTGCCGGGGAGCCCTGAGCAGAGATTGGTGATTTCTCCGAGGCTCTGACCTCATCCCCATGAAGGTCCCGACCCGGCAACAAAGCTGATTTGGACAGCCGCGCGTTACACTTCATGCGCGTTCCGGTCAAAACCTTTCGAGAACTTGCCAACACGCGATACTCACGCGCAAAATCCTTCCTGCCAAAAGCCAAAGTCAAAAAAGGAATTTCCGTGATAACCTGTTAATGTATTTGAAAATGTAAGGTGTTGTACCACGATGGACGTAGATATCGACCGACTACATTTTTTGATCCAGGCGCTGGATCGCCACGCCGGCAACAGCGATCTATCCCAACGGGTAATGAAACAGGCCGGTCTGCGTCAGCAAGATATCGCGCCCCCTGCCACAGTCTACAGCGCACATAAAGAGGCCCTGTTCATCCGGCACGCCTGTGACGCCGTTGGTGACATCACATTTGCGGCGCGCACTGGGCTCAAGGTCACGTCGGCCTCGACCGTGACGGGGTATATCAGTAAATACTCACGCGATTTGAGGCAGGTGATGGAAAACCTGTCGCGTTTTCACGGCATCATCGATCCGGCCATCGGGCTCAGCTTCCGTGTTGCCGGCAACTTCGCGGCGCTTGAGGCCGATTGGAAAGATGCCAGCTTTGCCCGCTATCATCGGCGCACGGAGTTCCTGTTGTTCGCTGCGCTGGCCAGGATGAGAAACCTCACGCAGGTGAACTTGCATCCGATCGAGATGCGCTTTCAGCACAAAGTTGGAAGCCGCGCCAAAACCTACGAAAAGCTGGCGGGCTGCCCGGTGATTTTCGGGGCTGAAAAGATTGAAATCATTCTGCCGTTATCTGCGCTGGAATTGAAGGTGCCGACCTATGATCCTAAGCTGCGCGAGCATTTGCTGGAATACGGAGAACGTCTGCTGGCCGAGAAACCACCTCCCAAGCACAAGACCCGCGCCCGCGTCGAAGGTCTGATCACCCGATCCCTGCCCGGCGCAATCCTGCAAGCCGAAGATGCGGCGGCGGATCTGGGGATGAGCCTCAGAACCTTCAGTCGACGCCTCAAGGATGAAGGAACAAGCTATCGCGATATTGTGGACGATCTAAGGTGTGATCTGGCCCAGACTTTCATCACAAATGGCATGACTCTGTCTGAAATCTCATACGCGCTGGGGTATGCCGATCAGGCGGCTTTTTCGACCGCCTTCAAACGGTGGACAGGTCAGCCGCCCAGCGCCTTCAAGACCCGAGTGGAACATCCCATTCGGACAGCTGGCCGGGGGTCATCAACCTGAAAAGCCTCGCCCCGGCCTGTCCCATGAGTGGACAAGACCGATATAGAAAGGCACACCGCCCTGGCCTTGTGCATTCGCGCCAACGTGATGCGAGAACCAGCCAATGTGAACGAAAAAAGGCGCCTCTGACGGGGCGCCTTCGTTCGTATTGATCTTTGTTCTTATTGATCCAGGAAAGACCGGAGTTTTCGTGACCGGCTGGGATGCTTCAGCTTCCGCAGCGCCTTGGCCTCGATCTGGCGGATCCGTTCGCGGGTCACGCTGAACTGCTGACCAACCTCTTCCAGCGTGTGGTCGGTGTTCATGCCGATGCCAAAACGCATCCGCAGAACCCGTTCTTCGCGCGGAGTGAGCGAGGCCAGAACCCGCGTCGTGGTTTCCTTGAGGTTTTCCTGAATGGCGCTGTCCAGCGGCAGCACGGCATTCTTGTCCTCGATGAAATCGCCCAGTTGGCTGTCTTCCTCGTCGCCGATGGGTGTTTCCAGAGAAATTGGCTCTTTGGCGATCTTCATCACCTTGCGCACTTTCTCGAGCGGCATCTGCAACTTTTCGGCCAGTTCTTCCGGCGTCGGCTCACGGCCGATTTCGTGCAGCATCTGACGGCCCGTGCGCACCAGCTTGTTGATCGTTTCGATCATGTGAACCGGAATACGGATCGTGCGGGCCTGATCCGCGATCGAGCGGGTGATCGCCTGACGAATCCACCAGGTCGCATAGGTCGAGAACTTGTACCCGCGACGGTATTCGAACTTGTCCACCGCCTTCATCAGGCCGATGTTACCTTCCTGAATAAGATCAAGGAATTGCAGGCCGCGGTTCGTGTACTTTTTGGCGATCGAGATCACCAGGCGCAGGTTGGCTTCGACCATTTCCTTCTTGGCCTGCCGCGCCTCTTTCTCGCCCTTCTGAACCTGCTGCACGATGCGGCGGAATTCCGAGATATCCAGACCGACATATTGGCCGACCTGAGCCATATCGTTGCGCAGCTCTTCGACCTTCGCGGTCGAGCGTTCGATGAACATCTGCCAACCCCGGCCCGGCTTTTCGGCCATCTCGGCCAGCCAGTTCGGATCCAGTTCACGGCCCCGATACGCTTCGATAAACTCGCGGCGGTTGATCCGTGCCTGATCGGCCAGCTTGACCATCGCGCTGTCCAGAGACATGACGCGGCGGTTGATGCCATAAAGCTGGTCGATCAGCGCCTCGATCCGGTTGTTGTGCAGGTGAAGCCCGTTCACCAGTTCGACGATCTCAGCCCGCAGTTTCTGATAGGTTTCTTCGTCTTTTTCACTGAACGTACCGTCCTCGTTCAGCGTGGCCGAAATCCGGCTGTCCTGCATTTCAGACAGCATCGAGAAGTCGGTCGAGATACGCTCCAACGTGGTCAGGACCTGATCCTTCAGCGCCGCTTCCATCGCGGCCAGCGACATGTTGGCCTGATCGTCGTCATCGTCATCGTCGTCGTTGTTCAGCGGGTTGCCATCCGCATCCAGCTCGGGGCCGGTATCCTTGGCTGGCTTGTTCGCCTGCACGGCCGAGGTATCGACGACCGGCTCTTCAACGTCACCGTCTTCGTCCAACTGGTTGCCGAACGTGGTTTCCAGATCAATGACATCCCGCAAAAGAATGTCTTCGGACAACAATTCGTCATGCCAGATGGTGATCGCCTGAAAGGTCAGCGGGCTTTCACACAGGCCTGCAATCATCGTATTGCGACCGGCTTCGATCCGCTTGGCGATTGCGATCTCACCCTCGCGGCTCAGCAGTTCAACCGAACCCATCTCGCGCAGATACATGCGCACGGGGTCGTCGGTGCGATCCAGCTTTTCAGTACCGGAACCGGCCAGCGCAACCTCACGGTTGCTTTCCGCGGCAACCAGTTCGGTCGAGCCTTTGTTCTCTTCCTCTTCGGCCTCTTCATCTTCGATGATGTTGATGCCCATCTCGGACAGCATCGACATTACGTCTTCGATCTGTTCCGAACTGACCTGATCAGGCGGCAAGACCTGATTGAGCTGGTCGTAGGTGATGTAACCTTTCTCGCGAGCCTCGGCGATCATCTTCTTGACGTTCGCCTGGCTCATGTCCAGCGAGATTTCCTGTTCCTGCTCGTCGGATTTGCGGTCTTCGTTCGTATCCTTGGCGGCCATTCAATGCTCCTGCAGGGATGGGTGATTCGTCTCAGCCGAATCATTAGCGCGTATAAGTGATTCGGCCACCCGTTTACCCGTTTTTCTTTTCCAGTGCCTTACGAAAACACCACTTATCGGCGTTTCCGCTCGAATTTGATGCCTGACATGATCGCCGCAAACGCGTCTTTCTCGTCACGATTGATTCGCGCACCATTGTGGGCAATGTCGAATACGGCCCGATCCTCGTTCTGGCTTCGACTCGTGCGGTTACGCTCTTCGGCGGCTTGCGCCAGCCGGTATGTCAGCGCCTCATCGGGCAGATCGGACAGTTCCTCTGCCGCTTCGGCAATCTCGGCATCCAACCCCCGGAGCGCTTTGATCTTTGCGAGTTCCTCGGCCAGTGTCATCTCGGCCTTTTCAACGTCGCCTGGCTTGGACACACAGGGGATGACTGCCACATGGCGAAGGGTCAGCAGGTTTTCAAGGGCGTCAGGCCCCATTGATGCGATAATGTGGTCTTTCAGGTGGTCCGGATCATCAATTGCGTGACGCAGGACAGCATCGCGCAAGGCCGCGTAATCAGGATTGTGACATTCCATTTCTTCCAATTGTTGCTCAAATTGGACAACAACCTTGGGATTCAGAATTGAGATCGCCAGAATCGCGGCTTCGCGCAGTTGGATATCCGCGTTTTCCGATGAGGCCAGAAACGAACTGCGCGCGCCCGGCGTCGCGGTTTGCTGCGGCTGCCATTTTCCCCGCGGTTGCCACGGACGGTTTTGCGGCTGCCGTTGCGGACGGAACAGCTGCCAGCGCAGGTCTTTGATTTCTTGCCCGTAATGCGAGCGGATCGAGGAATCCCGGATCAGCTTGATCTTGTCTCGCAATGCCTTGTCCAGTGCTGCCTTGCGTTCCGGGCTGTCGAATACCTTTCCTTCGGTCTCGCGCTGCCACAGAAGTTTGACCATAGGCACGGCCCCTTCCAGAACGGCCTGAACGGCGCCCGGCCCTTCGGTGCGCAACAGATCGTCCGGGTCCTTGCCTTCGGGCATCAAGGCAAAACGCAGGGATTTCCCGGCCTCCAGCAGCGGCAGCGCCAGATCAACCGCACGCATGGCCGCCCGCAGACCTGCTGTGTCGCCGTCCAGTGCTATGATCGGTTCATCAGCGATCCGCCACAGCAGTTGCAACTGATGTTCAGTAATGGCCGTTCCCAAAGGCGCAACCGACGCGCCAAACCCCGCCTCGGCCAGCGCGATCACGTCCATATACCCTTCGGCCACGATCAACGGCTGCCCTTTGCCCGCCGCCTGCCGCGCCGGACCTTGATTGTAAAGGCTGCGCCCCTTGTCGAACAACTCGGTCTCGGGCGAGTTCAGGTATTTCGCGTTGTCATTCGGGTCCATCGCCCGCCCGCCAAACGCGATACAACGTCCGCGCGGATCGCGGATCGGGTACATGATGCGGTTGCGGAAGGTGTCATAAGGCTTTTTGCCCTTGTTCGAAGGCTTGGCCAGCCCGGCCCCAAGGATCAGATCCTCGGCCACGTTTTTGCCGCGCAGATGGTCCCACAGCGCCTGCCAATCGTCCGGAGCAAACCCGATCTCCCACCGGTCCAGCGCTTGCGCGTTCAACCCGCGGCGCGCGAGGTAGTCTCGTGCGGCGGCTCCTGCCCCGGTCTTGAGTCGCAGGCGGAAGAACTGCACCGCCTGTTCCATCACATCGGCAAGCTGACTGCGACGATCCTGCTTTTCCTGCGCTTTCGGGTCGCGCGCAGGCATCGGCATGCCAGCCTCTCGGGCGAGGATTTCAACCGCTTCGATGAAGGAAACATTTTCCGTTTCTTTCACAAAGCTGATCGCGTCGCCCTTGGCGTGACAGCCGAAGCAGTAATAAAACCCCTTCTGATCATCGACATGGAATGAGGCCGTCTTTTCGTGATGAAACGGGCAAGGCGCCCACATGTCACCTTTGCCCTGATTGGACTTGCGTTGATCCCACATGACCTTGCGCCCGACAACCTGAGACAGGCTCAGGCGGGTGCGCAGTTCATCCAGAAATCCGGGGGGCAGTGACATGTGTCAAACCTGACAGAAACAGGAACGCGCGCCAAGGGGATGGCGCGCGTTTGTCCACAAGGAAATGTCCGGGCTGTGGATTATTGCTGCAAACACAGCTCGAGCCAAGCAGCGCCCAAATCCTTTTTGCGCACATCGCGCATCTTTTGTTCATAGACCCACGGCGTGATCAGCGGGATTGCGGCATTGTAGTTCTCGGGCCATGTCGGGCCACTATCCGCCACGGCTTGCGCCACATCGCGTTCTTTCACGCGGTCCAGCCGCGCCTTTTGGATCGCGGCCACCACATCCGCCTGATATTTGCAGCTTTGTTCCTTAGTTTCCTGAGCGGCCAAAGGGGTGGCCAGCAGAGCCGCGACAATGGCTATACGCAACATGGAGGTCTCCGGGATTCGTTTCTCTGAGTGTCTACTATCCGTCAAACTAACGGGCCGCTATCGACATTCAAGCCGCAGCGCGTACCGGCGGGGCGAAATGATCACCCCGCCCGCCTGCTTCAGAGCCCCTTGGCGCGATAGCTTTTGGCCACGCGGTCGATCGCCACGATATAGGCCGCAGTACGCAGGTCTTCGACATCGTCGCGGCTGTGCCACACTTCACGCATCGACTGGTAGGCAATACGCATCGTGTCATCGAGGCCCGAGCGCACCAGCTCAAGCTCGTCGGCACCCTTGAGGTATTTTGCCTTGAAGTCCGGCGACATCGACCACGCGTCCCCCAGATAACGGTCCAGCCGTTCCAGCTCGCTGACGATCAGTTCATGGCGCGCCTCTTCCTGGCGGCGCTGCATCCGGCCGAAACGAATGTGGCTGAGGTTCTTGACCCATTCGAAATAAGAAACCGTCACACCGCCCGCGTTGGCATACATATCCGGGATGATGATGGTGCCTTTCTTGCGAAGAATCTCATCGGCGCCAGCGGTGACCGGGCCATTCGCGGCCTCGATGATCAAAGGTGCCTTGATCCGTTCAGCGTTGGACAGATTGATGACACCCTCCAGGGCAGCCGGGATCAGGATATCACACTCGACCTCCAGAACGGTTGCGCCTTCCGCTGAATGAGTCGCGTCCGGATAATCCTTTACGCCGCCATGCTTGACGATCCACTGATGGACGGCTTCGACGTCGATACCATCCGGGTTATAGAGCGCTCCGTCCCATTCGATGATACCCACAATGCGCGAACCGTCTTCCTCGCTCAGAAACTTCGCGGCGTGATACCCCACGTTGCCGAGCCCCTGCACCACAACACGCTTGCCTTCCAGCTTGCCCGACAGGCCGGCCGTCTTGACGTCTTCGGGGTGACGGAAAAATTCGCGCAGAGCGTATTGGATACCGCGTCCGGTCGCTTCGACCCGTCCGGCAATGCCACCTGCGTTCAATGGCTTGCCGGTCACACAGGCCCGTGCGTTGATGTCGGTGGTGTTCATCCGCGCGTATTGGTCGGCCATCCAGGCCATCTCGCGTTCGCCTGTTCCCATGTCGGGCGCCGGAACGTTCTGCGACGGGTTGATCAGATCCCGCTTGGCAAGTTCATAGGCAAAGCGGCGCGTGATCTGTTCCAGTTCGTGTTCTTCGTATTTCCGCGGATCAATGCAAAGACCGCCTTTCGATCCGCCAAAAGGCGTTTCGACAAGAGCACATTTGTACGTCATCAACGCAGCCAGCGCTTCGACCTCATCCTGATTCACCGCAGTGGCATAGCGAATGCCGCCTTTGACCGGCTCCATATGTTCGGAATGGACAGACCTGTACCCGGTGAAGGTGTGGATCTCACCGCGCAGACGCACACCAAACCGAACTGTGTAGGTAGCGTTGCAAACCCGGATTTTCTGCTCCAGCCCCGGCGGCAGTTCCATCAGGGCGGCCGCCCTGTTGAACATCAGGTCAACACTCTGGCGAAAGCTTGGTTCTTGGATGCCGGTCATAAAATCCTCCGTACCGCTGGATGACGAAACGTCATGACGTTTTGTCGCACCACTCAAGTCTGGCTGCAATCAAACAATGCACTTTTTTTCATCACCTTCCTAACAGAGACTTGAGTTTCTGATGGTGAGTCGCCCAATCCGGTCAATCGCTTAACGGATTGTCTTCATTTCATCGACAGACCATGGGAAAACGTTAAAATTATACCCTCTGCGCGCCCAAAAAGGCCAAAACCAAGCCTTTTTCGCCCAATTCACGCCACGTTTGAAAATTAACTTTGTCCCAAATCTCTTTTTCTTTGACGCACGAATTCGACGTGTGAAGCGGAGTAACCAGAATGCTGAATTCCTTGCTTTGTAACGACGGCTCGAAACCGAAGCGCAAAACGTTCAAATTAGAGCAGTTCGCTCGCAACGAAGATGGCGCCTTCACTATTTTCGTATTGTTTATGGTGGTCCTGATGCTGGCGATTACCGGCATGGCCATGGATGTCATGAAATATGAACGCGACCGTGCCAGCCTGCAATCCACACTGGACCGCGCTGTGCTTGCCGCCGCGGACCTCGACCAGGACCTTCCTGCCAAGGCGGTCGTCGATTCTTACATGGACAAGGCCGGGCTGGGCAATTTGAACGCCGTTACGACGGTTGTTGAAGGTTTCGGCTCCAAAAAAGTAAGTGCTACGGCCGAAGCGGTTGTTCCGACCCGCTATCTGAGGTTCGGCAAAGTCACTGAACTGGGTCTCGTCGCGACCAGTGCGGCTGAAGAATCCATTGGCGCCGTTGAAATCTCATTGGTTCTCGACATCTCCGGCTCAATGTCGCGCCCGTCTGCCACACCATCGAAGACAAAAATCGCAGTATTGAGAGAAGCTGCGTCGGAATTTGTCAGGCTCATGCTGGACAAACCGAACGAAACGCAGATTTCAATCTCGATTGTTCCTTACGCAACGCAGGTCAACGCGGGTGCGCCAATTCTGGACAAGTTTACGAATGTCACGCAGGAACACAGCTATTCGCACTGCGTAAACTTCATTCCAGAGCAGTACAGCGATTCTGATCTGGAACGGGATGACACGTTGGAGCGTACCGCCCATTTCGATCCTTTCACCTATTCTGAAGGGACTATCGACCTGCCCGTTTGTCCGGTCCGCGCAGGGAGTGCGATCACCCCTGTCACCGACAATATGAACAAACTGCTTGCCCAGATTGCGTCCCTCACCCCAGGCGGCAACACGTCGATCGATATTGGGATGAAGTGGGGTACTGCCCTGCTGGACCCGAGCATGCGCGGAATTGTTCGCGACCTGTCGCTGGAACAGGATCCGTCCTATGCAGGTACAACAATTGTGCCAACAAAATTCTCGGTCCGTCCCTCGGACTATGGCACCGACGTTCTGAAGATCGCTATTGTTATGACAGACGGTCAGAACACCGATCAATACATGCTTAACCCATCGCTGCGCGAAGGTATGTCAGACGTCTGGTACAACCCGGAAGCTGATGAATACACCGTGTACCATTCTCAGGGTCGTCCGAATTTTTTCTGGCCTCAGCAAGACGTTTGGGCAGATCACCCCTACGGAAACCCGGAACCTGAGACACAGCTGAACGAAGAACCCGGAACAGCCGTTCGGTTGACATATCCTGAACTGTTTAACCGAGTATCTTTGGCATGGAACGCACGGTACAACTATTACTGGCAGTCCAGCGGGTGGGCGGAATGGTATTCCAAGGCCTACGCGAAAGTCGAAACATCTGCCAAGAACCAGCGTACCAAACATGTTTGTGATGCGGCCAAAGACCAGGGTATCATTGTTTACGGCATCGCTTTCGAAGCACCAAGAAGCGGATACAGGACCCTCAAAGACTGTGCCAGCTCTGACAGCCACGTCTATAATGTAAGCGGCCTGAACCTTGAGAAAGCCTTTGAATCTATCGCATCGTCGATCCGCAAACTGAGGCTAACCCAATGATCAGCAGAAAGCTGTCGCATCTCCGCCTGTTTCGGCAATCCGAGGCAGGGAATGCGACAATCGAGTTCATCATGCTCGTACCCTTCTTCCTGGCGCTTCTCGTGGCAGGAGCCGAACTGTCCATCATCACAATGAAGCATGCTGCTTTGGAGCGTGGAGTTGACCTGATCGTAAGGGATATTCGGCTGGGTACGGGTACAAACTGGAATCACGACGTGATCAGGGATCGGATTTGCGAAGTGTCCGGAATCAAGGATTGTACAGGGAATTTGCGACTGCAAATGGTCAAGCAGGACGCGTTCGCTGGTATCGTGCTTTCAGACAGCATCCCCTGCACGGACAGTTCCGAAGACCCCAAGCCGGTTTTGGATTTCAAAAGCGGCCAATCCAATGAGTTGATGATCCTGCGGGCCTGCCTGCGCATAGATCCGGTTCTTGAGACCTCAGCCATTGCCAAGCTTGTCCCGGACGCTACCGGCCACTATGCGGTGACCGCAACAACGGCATTCGTACAGGAGCCACTGTAAGATCATGTCTGTACTCCGATATCTGAAAAATCGCGTCAAAGATTTCAAGAATGACGAAAGCGGCATTCTGACCGTAGAAGCCCTCATGATTTTTCCATTGATGTTATGGACGATCACGTTCACGTTCACTGCATTCGAGGGGTTTCGTCAAAGCGCCTCCAATCTGAAGGCAGCTTATACGATCAGCGATCTGATTTCGCGTGAAACGCAGGCCGTGACCGATGTGTATATCGACTCGCTGCACGATTTGGCAGGCAAGATGGTCAATAACCGGTCAGATGTGAAGATGCGTATTTCTCTGATTGTTTACGATGAGGACGATGATCGCCACTACGTTCGCTGGTCGACTGTACGCGGCTTTGACAATGAGTGGGACGACGACAAAATCGAGGAAATCGAAGACCGCTTGCCGCCGATGCCCAATCAGGACACCGTTATTCTGGTTGAAACGTCCAATGAATACATCCCCACGTTCAGACCGGGCTGGGATTTTGCGACAGGTATCACCTTTGAGAACTTCATCTTTACCCGTCCCCGCTTTACGAACGAAGTTGCTTGTAACTTAACTCAGGCCCCGTTCGTCTGCACAAATAGCGGATAGAATTTCGGACATGAACTTGGCCTCGGCGGCAGACGTCATGCCGCCCACGCCGACCCGGTGACCGATCCGCCACCACAAGCCCGGGGCCCATTGGTTCGTATTTTTGTGCTTGGTACGAACCAGAAAACCGTTTGACGGCTTGAACGCAAACACACCGCGATCCACCGATTCAATATCAGCCACCTTCGCGATCAATTGGCCTGACCCGGTACGCAATTCCGACTGTGTCAGCTCAATACGGTCCTGGGTCGCGTGCCAAACACGATAGGCCAGCCAAAGCGACGCACCCCCTACGACAAACAGAAAAACCTGCCACACCGGTTCGGGCGGCGATGCCAAAGCGACGTATGTGACCAGCGCCCCAACCGTCGACAGCATCCCTACTCCGGTCCACCGTCTGGCGGATGATGCCTGAATCGTTGCCAGCACTTCGTCCTGCATGGATGTCTCCTGTCCGTTCAGCTTCGACTTAGCGATTTTCCAGGGGAAACAACAGGGCTTTGGTTGCGCAGCAAATTTGCACAGCTCCGGTTTATAGACGCTGATTGACCGCATTCTCGCAGCGGTTACATGCTGATCAAACGAACCGGAGGCGAATATGTCCCTTAGACCCACACTGGAAACACGCAGGGCCACCCCGACGATGGAAGGGGCTGGCGTGAAACTTCACCGTGCATTCGGGTTTCAGGACCCGTCCGAACTTGATCCTTTCCTGCTGTTCGACGACTTCAGGAACGAACGCCCGCAGGACTATCAGGCCGGTTTTCCCTGGCATCCGCATCGCGGAATCGAGACGATTACCTATGTTCTGGCCGGATCGGTCGAGCATTCGGATTCGCTGGGCAACATCGGCACTTTGGGCGCAGGCGACGTGCAGTGGATGACGGCGGGATCCGGCATCCTGCATCAGGAAATGCCGCAGGGAAACACCTCGGGGCAGATGCACGGGTTTCAGCTGTGGGGCAACCTGCCTTCGGATCAGAAGATGACCGCCCCGCGCTATCAGGATGTTCAAAGCAAGGACATCCCCGAAGTCACTGACGACGACGGCACCACCGTTCGGGTGATTGTCGGAGAGTTTTGGGGCAAAACCGGCCCCGTGGACGGCATTGCGGCAGATCCGCAGTACCTGGACATCTCGGTCCCCGCGGGTGTGAAGAAGACCTTCCGCATCGACACTTACCGTCGAGCCTTTGCCTATGTCTTTCAAGGTCAGGCAGCCTTTGCAGATGCGTCACGCCCGTCCGGTGTGCTGTTGGAAAAAGAGGTCGCCGGGCAAGAGGTGAATATCCGCGATATGTCGGGCGACCGCACGCTTGTCCGTTTCGGGACGGGGGACGAAATCACCGTTCAGGCTGGCCCCGAAGGCGTGCGGTTTCTGTTGATCTCGGGGGCTCCGATCAATGAGCCCGTCGCATGGCACGGGCCCATTGTGATGAACACGCGATCCGAACTGGAACAAGCGTTTCGCGAACTGCGAAACGGGACCTTCATTCGCCCTGCGCACTGACACAGTGATGGTCTGGCCCTGTCAGGCCGTCACCGCCTTATGCACCATGTTCCAATAAATCTGCTCGACCTCGTCCAGTGACAGCCGCCCTCCGGACCTGTACCAGGTCATCACACCGTTCAACATGGCAATCACCGCCAGCGTGGCGATCTTGGTGTCCGGTATCGCAAACTGACCAGCTTGCTGGCCAGAGTGAAGGATGTCTTCCAACGCGTTTTCGTACTGACGCCGAAGATCTTCGATTTCAGCGAAGTTTTCGGGCGAGAGGTTGCGCAGTTCCATATAGGCGATGAACACCTCGTCCGGGCGTTGCAGGTGGAAACGAATGTGAAAACCGACAAATCGGCGCAATGCTTGCTGGCAGTCATCGCAGCGCTCCAGCGCGTTGAACGCTGAAAGCAGATCCTGCATATGCTCTCGCATCAACCGATACAGCAAACTCTGCTTGTCCGGCGTGTAATTGTATAGCGCTCCCGCCTGAACGCCGACCTCTTTCGCGATCTGCCGCATCGAAACCGCTGCATAGCCGTGGCGGGCAAACAGGTTCAGGGCCGCCTTTCGAATACGCGGGCCTGTGATATCAGAGTGGGAGCCTTGAGTACGTGCCATGCAGCCACAGTATCTGAACAAATGTTCATATAGAACCCCGCTTGATCGGCGCCGGCAAAAGGTGCATCACGAAAGGACGAACGAAACCGAAAAGCGTGCCACATGAAACTCCTGCCTGTTCTGCCAATTATTCTTGTGTTTGCCGGGTGTTCAGACTTTCCCGAACTTGAAGGCAGTGAACCGGCCTCGGTCAAATCGGCCCCCTACCCGCGTCTTGTTCCGGTGCAGGAAACGTTGGGGCCTTCGATTGATCCCGTCAGCCAGGCCGCTGAGGTGGAAGAAAACCTGACGCAGCGCAGCGAGGCGCTGGCGAAAAAGGCCCAGGCGCTGCAAAACGCGCAAACCAACTAAAGCGTAGCATTTCACCTCGACAATCCCCCGGTGACGGATTGCACCCTTGGCCTGAACCCGCTAAGGCAGCGCTGATTGGACTAGCATCCGATAACAGAATAATTCGAGCGGAAAAGGACCCACGATATGACACAGGCACTGCGGCTGGGAATTGCGGGCTTGGGAACGGTCGGCGTGGGAGTCGTCAAGATTGTTCGCCGCCATGCAGAATTGCTGAAGACGCGCACGGGCCGGTCGATTGAAATCGTGGCCGTATCTGCGCGCGACCCGAACAAAGACCGCGGCGTGAACCTGTCGGGTTATGCCTGGGAAACCGACCCGGTTGCGCTGGCGAAACGCGACGATATCGATGTCTATGTCGAACTGATGGGCGGCGAAAACGGTCCGGCCAAGGCCTCGGTCGAAGCCGCGCTGGCCAGCGGCAAAGACGTCGTGACCGCCAACAAGGCATTGCTGGCCATTCACGGGCAGGAACTGGCTGAACAGGCCGAAGCCGCTGGCCGCGTCATCCGGTTTGAGGCCGCTGTCGCGGGCGGTATCCCCGTAATTAAATCCCTGACCGAAGGGTTGGCCGGAAACGAGATCACGCGCGTGATGGGTGTGATGAACGGCACCTGCAACTACATTCTGACCCGGATGCAGTCGCAGCGTCAGGGCTATAACGCTCTGTTCGACGAATGCGCCGAACTTGGGTATCTTGAGGCCGACCCCAATCTGGATGTCGGTGGCATCGACGCCGCGCATAAACTGGCTTTGCTGGCCTCGATCGCTTTTGGCACCAAGCCGAATTTCGACGGGATTGAGATCGAAGGCATTCAGCAAATCAGCCTCGACGATATCGACCAGGCCGAGGATATGGGCTTTCGCATCAAACTGCTGGGCGTGGCGCAGCGCACCGCGCGCGGGCTGGAACAGCGCATGCAGCCTTGCCTTGTGCCCAGCGACTCGCCCTTGGGGCAGCTGGAAGGCGGCACCAATATGGTCGTGATTGAAGGTGACGCGGTTGAACAGGTTGTTCTGCGCGGCCCCGGCGCGGGTGAAGGTCCGACAGCCAGCGCTGTGATGGGCGATGTCTGCGATCTGGCGCGCGGACTACAAATCCCGACCTTTGGCCGCCCAGCCACCACGCTTGAAACCGCAGTTCCCGCCGTCACCGGTCGATCTGCGCCGTATTATCTGCGGCTGGGCCTGCTGGATAAACCTGGTGCATTGGCCAAGGTTGCGGCCATTCTGGGCAATGCCGGGGTGTCAATCGACCGGATGCGCCAATACGCTCATGCCGAAAGCACAGCGCCTGTACTGATCGTCACCCATAAGACCACCCGAACGGCGCTGGACGTCGCGTTGGAGGGTTTCCGCGAAACCGATGTGGTCGCAGGCGACCCCGTTGCATTGCGGATTGAAGCGGTTTGACCTTGCGGCCTGCATGAAACGCAAGCTATGCCGATAGAAACGGCTTAAATGACCAGAGGATACATGACAATGAGTGCTGCCAAAACCGATTTCAACGACCGCCTGCTGTCTCTGGGGCTGGCAAGGGTGGCGGAACAGGCTGCGCTAGCCTCGGCTTCGCTGGTGGGGCGTGGTGACGAGAAAGCCGCCGATCAGGCCGCCGTAAATGCGATGCGCGAACAGCTGAACCTGCTGGACATAGCTGGCGTCGTGGTGATCGGCGAAGGCGAACGCGACGAAGCTCCGATGCTTTATATCGGCGAAGAGGTCGGCACCGGAAACGGCCCCGGCGTGGACATCGCGCTGGACCCGCTGGAAGGCACAACGCTAACCGCAAAGGATATGCCCAACGCGCTGACCGTGATTGCCATGGGCCCTCGCGGCTCGATGCTGCATGCGCCGGACGTTTACATGGACAAGCTGGCCATTGGTCCGGGCTTGCCCGAGGGTGTCGTCAATCTGGACATGTCTCCGCGTGAACGCGTTGAGGCTCTAGCTAAGGCCAAAGGCTGCAAACCGGCCGACATCACCGTCTGTATTCTGGAACGCCCGCGTCATGAAGCCATGATTGCCGAAGTGCGCGAAACCGGAGCATCGATCCGCCTGATCACCGATGGTGACGTGGCGGGCGTCATGCATTGCGCAGAAAGCGAAGTGACCGGTATCGACATGTATATGGGCCAGGGTGGCGCCCCCGAAGGCGTGCTTGCCGCTGCCGCGCTGAAATGCATGGGCGGACAGATCTTTGGTCGTCTGTTGTTCCGCAACGATGACGAGCGGGGCCGTGCTGCCAAAGCAGGCATCACCGATCTGGACCGGGTATATTCGCGCGATGAGATGGTGACCGCGGATGTGATCTTTGCCGCAACGGGCGTAACCGGCGGCTCTCTGTTGCCGCGCATCAAGCGCGAGCCGGGTTGGGTGGAAACCACGACGCTGCTGATGCGTTCAAAGACCGGGTCCGTGCGCCGCATGTCGTATCGCACCCCCACGTGGCCGCACGATAACGCCTAACGGCTTGCGCCGTTGCCTCCGGCGGGAGTATTTGGGAAAAGATGAAAAGGCCGGGTCCGAAAGGATCCGGCCTTGGTTCACAAGGGGCAGGCAATGGGTTTTCTTGGCGTAGAACAATCACTGACCGGCCGGCGCTGGGTTGGCCCGGAAGCCGAGCTGGAACGGGCTGCCGAGATGATGGCACAACAGACCGACCTGCCGCGTGCGGTATGTCAGGTTCTGGCCCGTCGTCGCGTGCCGGTCATGGAGGCGCGCGGCTTTCTGGACCCCAAGCTCAAGGAGCTGCTGCCAGATCCCCGTGACATGAAAGACATGGAAACGGCAGCGGCGCGTTTTCTGGACGCCCTACGCCATCGCCAGAAAATCGCGGTGTTCGCGGATTACGATGTTGACGGCGGTTGCTCTGCCGCGCTGCTGCTTGTCTGGCTTCGGCAGATGGGATTGCAGGCGACGCTTTATGTGCCGGATCGGATTGATGAAGGATATGGTCCGAATGTTCCGGCAATGCGGGAACTGGCGACCAGCCACGACCTGATCATTTGCGTCGATTGCGGCACGCTCAGCCATGAACCGATTGCCGCGGCCGCCGGGGCGGACGTGATTGTTCTGGATCACCACCTCGGCGGCGAAACCCTGCCGGATTGCGTTGCAGTCGTGAATCCCAACCGGCAGGATGAAGGCGGTGAACTGGGCTATTTCTGCGCGGCGGGTGTCGTGTTTCTGATGCTGGTCGAAGCAGGGCGCCAGCTGCGCGCGGCAGGCGCAAAGGGGCCTGACCTGATATCGATGCTGGATCTGGTGGCCCTGGCAACCGTGGCTGACGTTGCGCCTCTGATCGGTGCCAATCGCGCCCTGGTTCGACAAGGCCTGAAAGTGATGGCGCAAAGGCAACGCCCCGGACTTGTCGCGTTGTCCGATGTCTCGCGCATGGACACGGCGCCCAACAGCTATCACCTGGGTTTTCTGCTTGGCCCCCGCGTGAACGCAGGTGGTCGCATCGGGCAGGCCGATCTGGGTGCCCGCCTGCTGAGCACGGATTCCCTGCCCGAGGCACAAGCCTTGTCTGAACGTCTGGACGCGCTGAACACAGAACGCCGGGACATTGAAAATGCTGTACGCGCCGCCGCTATGGAGCAGGCCGAGGACCGCGGACTCGACGCGCCGCTGGTCTGGGCCGCCGGCGAAGGCTGGCATCCGGGTGTGGTGGGCATCGTGGCGTCTCGTTTGAAGGAAACCGCCAACCGTCCGGCCATCGTGATCGGCTTTGACGGTGATGAGGGCAAAGGTTCGGGGCGTTCGGTCTCGGGTGTGGATCTGGGAGCGTCGATCCAGCGGCTCGCGGCCGAAGGGTTGCTGGTCAAGGGTGGCGGTCACAGGATGGCCGCTGGACTTACCGTCATGCGCGACAAACTGGAACCTGCCATGGAACGCCTCAGCGAGTTGCTGGCAAAACAAGGCGCAGGTCAGGGCGGCCCTGCGGATATGAAGCTGGAAGGCGCCCTTATGCCCGGTGCCGCGACAGTGGACCTTGTCGAACAGATCGAACAGGCCGGACCGTTTGGCGCCGGAGCCCCTGCCCCGCGATATGCGGTTCCGGATCTTCAGGTGCGTTTTGCCAAACGTGTCGGGGAAACGCACCTGAAGTTGTCTTTGTCCGATGGCATGGGTGGTGGGCTCGAGGCGATTGCCTTTGGTGCCTTTGACGGTCCGATGGGCGAGAGACTGTCAAATCATGGTGGCGCGCGCTTTCACTTTGCAGGCCGGCTTGAGGTGAACACCTGGGGCGGGCGGCAATCCGTGCAGCTCAGGCTCGAGGACGCGGCAGAGGCAAATTGACGTCTCGCTTTGACGGCGCAAAAAACTTTCTCATCCCTGCGTTTTTCGGCTTGCGGGGGTCACGGTGAAACCGTAAAAGGCCCTCCACAAGCCAGCGTGGCCCGTTCGTCTATCGGTTAGGACGCCAGGTTTTCAACCTGGAAAGAGGGGTTCGATTCCCCTACGGGCTACCACTTGTGCTTGCGTCACTACCAAGTGGCCCGTTCGTCTATCGGTTAGGACGCCAGGTTTTCAACCTGGAAAGAGGGGTTCGATTCCCCTACGGGCTACCATTTCTCCTGATCACACCCCGAACTTTTCGCGGCACAGGTCTTGAATCTGCCCCCAGATCGACTTGAACTCCGGCGTGTTTTCCGCAGCATAGTGGAAGTTTTTCATCAGCCCGGTCAGTTGCGTGAACACCTGCCTTACCTCGGCCTTGTCGACAAAGACCGCCTTGGATTGCGTCACATCGTACACAAGCTTGAACGTCTTTATCTGCCGTTCAAGCGGCACCGTCGCATCGACTGTGTCAAATGCGTCCTGCTGCAAGTAGACCATATCGACGAACAAGGCTTTCTGTTGGGTTACAAAGTCGTCAATTGTGACGCCTTCTTCGCCGGTGACCTGCATCATCTGGTCCACCTGCTCGCCCTTTTCGATCAGTGCCAACAAATCGCGCACTTTCCCTGTCCACCCCGGCTCGGCGTTCCTGTCATACCAGTCGGACAATTGGTCAGTATACCGAGACCAGCTGAGCATCGGATCGACCGCCGGGTAGAACCGCTTGTAAGCGCGCTCGGATGACAACCCGAGGAAACACTTGACCGTCGACAAGGTAGACTGGGTTACCGGCTCGTCAAAATTGCCGCCAGCAGGCGAAACCGTTCCGATCAGCGTCAGGCTGCCAAGATCGCCGTCATTCGTTTTCAGCGCCCCGGCGCGTTCGTACAAACCCTTGATCGAGCTTTCCAGATAGGCCGGAAACCCTTCTTCACCCGGGATCTCTTCTAGCTTGCCCGAGGTCTCGCGCATGGCTTGCGCCCACCGGCTGGTGCTGTCGGCGATCAACAAGACATCATACCCCATCTGGCGATAATATTCGCCCAACGTGATCCCGGTGAAGATCGACGCCTCGCGCGCGGCAACTGGCATGGATGACGTGTTACAGATGATGATCGTCCGATCCATCAGGCTTCCGCCGGTGGTTGGATCGGTCATCTTCGGAAATTCCTCGATGGTCTCGACCACCTCACCCGCACGTTCGCCGCAGGCCACGACGATCACGATATCAACCTTCGCGTTCCGTGCGATCAGGTTCTGTAGCACGGTCTTGCCCGCCCCGAACGGCCCGGGAATACAGGCGGTGCCGCCGCGTGCAATCGGAAAGAACGTGTCGATCAGTCGTTGCGACGTCAGAACCGGTTCGGTGGGATACAACCGCTCGGACAGTGCGCGCTTCAGGATGTTTTCCGGCAATGGTCTCCGAACCGGCCATTTCTGCGAAAGGGTCAGCGTATGCTCGCCACCGTCTTCGTCTTCCAGGCGGGCCACGATGTCATGGATCGTGGCCGCGCCTTTTTGCACCCACACCACCTTGTACGCGCCGGTCCAGTTGAACGGCAGCATGATCTTGTGGTTGAAATGGCCTTCGGGCACCGTTCCGATGCTGTCCCCGGCAGTGACCGTGTCGCCAACCTTCACGGACGGCGTAAAGGACCATTTCGCGTGTTCATCCAAGGGCGCGACATCTGCGCCGCGCGGCAGGAAGGTACCAAATGCTGCCGCCACCTTGGGCAAAGGCGACTGCAACCCGTCAAACACCTGCCCCAGCAGCCCCGGACCCAGTTCTACCGACAAGAGCTGACCTGATTGCTCCACCGGGTCGTCGACCGCCACTCCATCAGTGCTTTCATAGACCTGAACGTCCGCCATATCCCCACGTACGCGCAGCACTTCGCCCTTGAGCCTTTCCTGACGTCCACCAGGGCCGGAACGCGAAGGCAATATGTAAACCACTTCGTTTTTGACCAGTTGACCGGGGTGGCCGGTCGCGTCCGGATTGGCCTGTATCCGCACAAGCCCTTCCTGAACCAGGATGACGCGTGCGGTCGATGAATGTTTTGCTGAGATTGGGGCTGTCATGCGCTTGCTCCCTCAGAATCGACATCAGCGAAGTCGGCTATAGCCTGTTGTGCCAGTTTCTCAAATCTTTTGGCGGCTTCCGCAGCGCTGGTTTGCGCCCAGCGGTCGAAGATATTCCAGATCAGAACGTAAATGGCGACCGCCTCGAAATCGAACATGTGACGAGCTGCGTGCCGCTTGAGTTGATTGTGGCTTATCGACAAAAGCAGACGTTCCAGACCCAGCGGATCTTCGTTTTCCAGCAATTGCGTTGCCTCTTTGATCCAGGGCATGAGCCGTTCCAGCCGAAAGCTGGGATCACCCCAATTGGCGGGGATGTGGCGGCTCCATCGTCCGACTCCGAATGGGCCTGAAGGCGCTGGTTCTCCGCGTTTTCTCAGGCGCAGTGCCGCAACCACCGAGCGTAGCTCCATGCGTTCCATGAAGAGTTTGCGCAAGATGGGCTGAGGGATGTCCACCATCGCTTGTTTGCAGCGCTGGATCGCCTGAGCGTCGGTAACATCCATGTCGTAGGCGCTCCAGCTCAACGCGTGCTCGAGGATCTTCAGAACTTTGCTGTCCTCCGGTGTCAAAACCATCAACCGACGGTCCAGCCTGATACGCGAAAGGGGCGGCTGCCTCGCAACGAACAACCGTTCCGAACCCGGAAGGCTGCACATCAGCGCGATATAGGCGTCCTGCTTTGGCATCTCAGCGGATGACCCCTTCCAGAACGGCGCGGAACCGGGGCTGTAGATGCTCCATCAACAGCGACGCCACCGCCTTATCCGTCAGGTCCAGAACAACGCCCTGATCTTCTGCGCGAACGCGGATGCCTTCCTGCCCGTCATCGGCTGCGTGCAATTCGACATTCTCGCGCAGCATCTTCGCAGTCAGCCCAAGAACATATTTTGTCAGCTTGCCGGATTGAATGTCATCGGCGTTTTGCTTGATGTCTTCCTGCGTGGCGACCCGGGTAGGCAGAACGACGGAAATCTTGCCATTCAAATTAGCACCCGCCCCGGCCCGGCCTACCACCTCGAGGATCATCTGCCTGAGAAGCTCGGGATCGGACATCTCTTTGGTTACAAGGCGTTCGACATCTGCCTTGAAGCGATCCGTCAGACCCGCCTTCATGGTCAGCACGGCATCCCGCATCGCCGTGTTCAATGCTTCTTCGCCGGCGGCTCTGTAATTGTCGGTCTCTGTGTGGGCTTTCTTTTTCAACTCCTCGGCTTCGCGCTTTGCCTTAGCCAAGATGCGCGCGGCTTCGGCTTTTGCTTCTGCGCGCAGCTTCTCGGCTTCGGCCTGACCAGCGGCAACCCCATCGTTGCGCAATTTGTCGATCAGCGCGTCAACCCCATGCGCAATCGTTCTGTCTTGTGCCATCAGCTGATCCCCGCACTGATGACCAACGCAAACACGAAGGCAAAAACACCAAACCCTTCGATGATCGCGGCAGGGGCCAGAGCAAGGCCAAAAATCTCGGGCTTTTCCTTGGTCGCATTGATCGCAGCTGCACAGGCCCGACCCTGCCAGATTCCGCAATACATCAGCGCAATACCCGACAGGATGCCAATTCCGAACAGACCGCCCGCGTTTTCAGGTGTCACGTCGCGGTTCAGGGTAAACATGATGACGATGCCGTAGATGACCATCGTTGAGGGAAACGCGGATACACCCACGAAACGGCCATAGCCGCCTTCGGTTTCGGTCATGGCCCCGATACTGGCCATCCCGGCGATCGAACACCCAATGGCGCTGGCCGCAGCCCCCAATGCCATTGGCGCATAAATACCCAGCCAACCCAGTGTAAGAACAAGCTCATTCATTCGTGAACCTCCTTGCGGGCAAATGGACGAAAGATGATGCCTTCATCCGGCAGACCCCATTTAAAGAATTCGATGTAATTGAGACGCAAACCGTGCACGACGCCGCTCATCATCGCGAGCGCGAAGTTCAAAACATGGCCTATGAACAATATCAGCAGCCCAAACAGAATGCCCGGCCCCTTAAGGGCCTGCATGACCGACACCGCCAGATCATTGAACGTGATCGCCAGCGAAGCCGAAGCAAGGCCCAACGCGAAAAGACGCATATAGCTGAGAACATCGCCAAACGCGCCCATCGCCCCGGCAAGGCTTTGAACCCCTTCGATCAAACGCCAGATCCAGTCCATCGGCCCCTGGATGACCCGCTCGCTGGAAAACAGCACAATCGCCACGATGCCGGCGGTCAGGATTGCCGCGCCCGGCACCGGCGACTTGCCGTTCATGTAGCCGAGCCAAAGAACAAACCCGCCGATCAGGGCCGCAATCCAGCCCAGACTGGCGATCGCCTTGCGTTGCCCCCACGCCGAGCGTGCCGCAAGTGCGTTGGCCAGGACAAGGTGTACAACGCCAACGACGATCGAGACCATCATCATTGCGCCGAAATCGTTCAAATCCAGCACCTTGAGCCTTGCCCAAATTGAACCCGCAGCTGGTGGTACCCCAAAATAGCTGCCCACCATAACGCCGTAAAATATCGTAACCGCCGATATGATCAGGCCGAACAGACGCCAGGATCTTTGACCATCGGTGCGGTCCATCCGACTCCAAAAGGCCAGCACCGCCAGCAGGATGACGGCACCGTACCCGGCATCCGCCACGATCATGGCAAAGAAGATCGCAAAGGACGCCGAGACGATGACGCTGGGGTCCCAATCCTGATATCCGGGCACCTGATAGAACAAAGCCAAATCGACAGCGGCCCTGCGGTTTTCAGGCTGCTCTAGCAAGGTCGGAGGCGCGTCGCCCGGCCCCGGATCTTCAATCAGAACGGCCGAACCCTTGGCGTTTGCCATGGCAAGAACAGCATCCACCTGATCCACGGGAACCCACCCCTGCAAAGCAAATAGTGCCTCTTCGTCGCGCACTTTCTGCGTTGCGTGGGCAAGCTCAGCGGCACTTTCGGCGACGGACAGGTTCCGACGCATCAATGTCAGATAGCGCGTCAGCGCCACGCGTTTGGCTTCCAAGGCCTCGAGGGCGATCTCGGCCTCTTCCAACTGTGCCTCAAGCTCGTGTACCGGCAGCGAACCGACATGGGTTCGCGGAACAGGAAGAACACCATCATCGGGTTCGTCAGGTGAAATCAGAACGGCATACAGGTACCGGTGATCTTCCTCTAATATTGCCCATGGAAATCTGACCTCGGACAAGGCATCACGGTGCTTCAGCGGCAGCTGATAGAACCACAGCCTGTTGCCAGCCAACACATCGGTCGGCGGAAAATCCAAGTCACCCCAAGGTCGCACCTGGGCGATGCGATGCGCCAGAAAGTCACGCCGGTCCATCGTATCCCGAACGCGCTGCATGAGGTCGGTCACCTCGCGCACGAAACGGTCCATATCGAAATCGGGCGCACGCTTGACCTGGCGGCGCGGGTCAGGCACTTCTGCAAGGAAACGCAATGCCTTATACGCCTCTCTTGCACCGCGCTCACTGATCTTTTCCGGCTCTTTCGGTGTGGGAACAAGCGGCAAAACATGCATGCAGCCAAGGGCCTGAAGCGCCTCAAGCGTTTCCGCCTTTCGGGCAGCAGGTCCGATCAGAGACATCTTTTTCAAACGCGCAACGCTCATGTCAAAGCCTCCTGCGCGTGTTTGCGTTTCGAGATTTTTGACCGCACGACGGCCTGCATCTGTTCGTCGCTCAGGTAGATGCGGATTTTTTTGATGTTGGATTTCGCGCGCGGAATCAGAACCTTTTCGAACAAGTTGACCCGCTGGGTAATGGTGGCCACCGCCTTGTCGAAGATGCGAACGCGTTCTTCGGCAATCTTCACCCGCACCCGCGCTTCGATGACGTCGTGCAGCAAAAGCGCAGCGGCATCGACCCAATGCGGCTTGGCCAAAACGGAATACGGGCGCACCACCACTTCGATCCGATCAAGGTCAGGCAGCTTGACGCCCACCACATTGACCTCTTTGACTTTGTAGTCCTTGAGCGTGACCAGCCCATCCAGAACCACACTCTGCTGCGCCAGCATCGGCAGCTTTTCACCAACCTGCTGCACCAGCGCCTGCACCTTTTGCTCGAGGCGGTCGACCTCTTCCCGGGCCCGGACCCGTTCAGCCATCAACTGTTGTCGCTTCAGGTCCAGCGAAGGCAGGAACCGCTCATAGCTTTTCAGCTGTGTCTGCTCGCGCGCAAGCGACGATTTATTCAGCTGCAACTGCGCCATTGGCATCCTTCGGGAAATACTTGTCGATCAATGCCTGCTTCATCAGCAACTGTTCCGGCGCAAAACACTCTGCCAGCGTCTTCCAACCCAGATCCAGCGCCTCTTCCAGCGGGATCGAAACATTGATGTCCATGAACCGAGACCGGAACAGGCCGCCGAATTTCAGCAATTGGTGATCATAGTCTGACAGGTCGAAGGCCATCGCCTGTTTTTGCGCGGCATCGCGGCTTTCAGAATAGAATCGGATCATCGTGTTCATGATCTGCCCGTGATCTTCGCGGGTGGTCTTGCCGATCACGTTCTGCTTGAGGCGCGACAGGCTGCCGAACGGATCGATCACGCCGGAATGCAGATAGAACTGCCCTTCGGTGATATAGCCGGTGTTGTCAGGTACCGGGTGGGTTACGTCGTTTCCGGGCATCGTTGTCACAGTCAGAACTGTAACCGATCCGCCCTTGGCATAATCGCAGGCTTTCTCATACCGGCGCGCAAGCTGCGAATACAGGTCCCCCATATAGCCGCGCTGAGATGGCACCCTCTCCTGACTGATGCCAACCTCTTTCATTGCGTCAGCATAGGCGGTCATGTCGGTCAGCAGGACCAGCACGCGCTTGCCCTCTTCCACCGCGAACTTCTCGGCCACTGCCAATGCCATGTCCGGCACCAGCAGACGTTCGACCAAAGGATCCATCGCCTGATTGACAAACATGACGGTGCGCGAAAACACACCCGCATCTTCGAACGAGGTACGAAACGTGTGGTAGTCGTCGAAAATCAGCCCCAGCCCGCCAAAGATCACGATATCTGCGTCGGCCTGAATACCGATTCGGCTGAGGAACGCGTTGAATGGCTCGCCTGAAACCGAGAAGATCGGAATCTTCTGGCTCTCGACCAATGTGTTGAACACATCGATCATCGGCACATCCGTGCGGATCATTCTGTTTGGAACCGCGCGTTCCGCCGGGTTGACGGTTGGTCCGCCAATATCGATATGCGGTTCCGCAGACAGGTCGGGGCCTCCATCAATGGCGACACCGGCGCCGTCAAAGACGCGGCCCAGAATGTTGGCCGAATAAGGTGTCTGCATCGGGTGACCGAGAAAGGTTGCCGTTGCTTCAGTCGATATGCCCTTGGTGCCGGAAAACACCTGCAACGTGACGACATCGCGGTCGATGAAGATCGTCTGGGCCAGTGTTTTTCGGCCATCCACCGTCTCGATCACAGCGAGGTCATTGAACCGGACAGCCGGTTCCCCCTTGTTCTGGATCGGAACCCGGACCTTGATGGTGTCCCCGACGATTTCCAGAACACGCGTGTACTTCAACAGACTTCGGGACATTGCCTATCCTCACTGTTCCAAGTCGTTTTTCGTAATTCGCGCCGCACGGCTCAGCGGTAATTTTTGTAATGACAATCCCAGCTTACAACGAATTCAAAAATTGGCAAACGAGTTCGGCCCCGCCCCTTTCGAAATGCCTGAACGTCAATTACTAAATTTTTAGTTTGACACATACGCAAGAAATCGCTGATGCTATGCGTCATCCGGTTTCCACCGGAGAACCATAAATTTTTGGGAGGAGACAGATGCGGAGACATCTACTTTCCGCAGTGGCGGCGGCTGCCGTCATTGCGGGGCACGGTCCTGCTTGGGCCGACGAAGCCGCAGCACAACGTTGGATCGACGACGAATTCCAGCCATCGACCTTGTCGAAAGACGAACAAATGGCCGAGATGCAGTGGTTCATCGAAGCTGCACAGCCTTACGCAGGTATGGAAATCAACGTCCTGTCCGAAGGTATTCCAACGCATTCCTACGAGTCGGAGGTTCTGACCAAGGCGTTCGAGGAAATCACCGGCATCAAGGTCAATCATCAGATCCTTGGCGAAGGCGAAGTGGTCCAGGCTGTTCAGACCCAGATGCAGACAGGTCGGAATCTGTATGACGGCTATGTCAACGACAGTGACCTGATTGGTACGCATTCGCGTCTGCAACTGGCCTATCCGCTGACCGACATGATGGGCGGTGACTGGGCGGCGACAACCTCGCCGACAATCGATCTGGATGACTTTATGGGCATTCAGTTCACCACCGGGCCGGATGGCAAGCTGTATCAGCTGCCCGACCAGCAGTTTGCGAACCTTTACTGGTTCCGCAAGGACTGGTTCGATGATGAGGCGAACAAAGCCGCGTTCAAAGAAAAATACGGCTATGATCTTGGCGTTCCGGTCAACTGGTCGGCCTATGAAGACATCGCCGAGTTCTTCACCAATGACGTGAAAGAAGTCGACGGCGTGGCGATCTACGGCCACATGGATTACGGCAAGCGCGCGCCTGACCTTGGCTGGCGCATGACCGACGCCTGGCTTTCGATGGCCGGTGCCGGTGACAAGGGCGAGCCGAACGGTATCCCGGTTGACGAATGGGGCATCCGCATGGAAGCGGGCACCTGTAACCCGGTCGGAGCTTCGGTGTCGCGCGGTGGTGCTGCAAACGGTCCGGCTGCGGTCTATGCGATCCGCAAGTGGGACGAATGGCTGCGGGCCTATGCGCCTCCGGGTGCCGCGTCTTACGACTTCTACCAGTCGCTGCCGGCACTGAGCCAAGGCAACGTGGCCCAGCAGATTTTCTGGTACACCGCCTTTACCGCCGACATGGTCAAGCCGAAATCCGAAGGCAACAACACCGTGGATGACGAAGGCACGCCGCTGTGGCGGATGGCACCCAGCCCGCATGGCCCCTATTGGGAAGAAGGCCAGAAGGTTGGCTACCAAGACGTGGGTTCCTGGACATTCCTCAAATCGACCCCCTCGGATCGTGCCCAGGCAGCCTGGCTCTATGCCCAGTTCGTGACCTCCAAAACTGTCGACGTGAAGAAGTCCCATGTGGGTCTGACCTTCATCCGCGACAGCTCGGTCAACCACGAGTCGTTCACCGAACGCGCGCCCAAGCTGGGTGGTCTGGTCGAGTTCTACCGCTCGCCTGACCGCGTGGCATGGTCGCCGACCGGCATCAACGTGCCGGACTATCCGAAGCTGGCCCAGATCTGGTGGCAGCAGATCGGTGACGTGAACTCGGGTGCCTTTACACCGCAAGAGGCGATGGATCGTCTGGCCGAAGAGATGGACATCACCATGGCCCGGATGCAGGCCGCAGATGAAAGCGCCGGTGTTTATGGCGGCTGCGGTCCACGCCTGAACGAGCCGCAGGACCCATCTTTCTGGCTGGAAAAAGCGGGCTCGCCCAAGGCCAAGCTTGAGAACGAAAAGCCGCAAGGCCAGACCGTCAACTATGACGAACTGGTTCAGCGCTGGCAGTCTCAGTAAGCCGTTGAAACCCGGGGGTGCCGCGTCAGGCACCCCCACCTCAAGACCAGTGCACCGCACTGAAGGACCGGAACCCACGGACATGATCGAACTTCAAGACGCGACCAAAAGGGTCGGCAACGTCATCCATATCAAGCCCACAAACCTGACCCTTGAAACAGGCCACTTCAACGTGCTGCTGGGCGCGACGGGCTCGGGCAAGACCTCTCTGATCAAGATGATGGCCGGGCTGGACCCGATCGCCTCGGGCAAGGTCCTGATGGATGGGCAGGACGTCACACGGCTGAATACGCAAAAGCGGAAAATCAGCCTCGTGCACCAGTTCTTCGTGAACTACCCGCATATGACCGTATTCGACAACATCGCCTCGCCCCTGCGTGTGGCAGGCATGGCGCAGTCCGAGATCGAAGGCCGCGTGGAAGAGGCCGCCGACCTGCTGCAACTGCGCCCGATGCTGCACCGCCGCCCGCACGAGCTGTCGGGTGGGCAACAACAACGGACCGCGCTGGCGCGTGCCATTGCCAAAGAAAGCCGCGCCGTGTTCCTTGACGAACCGCTGGCCAACCTTGACTACAAACTGCGTGAAGAACTGCGTGAGCAGCTGCCGGACCTGTTCGCAGGTCGTGGGGCCGTGGTGGTCTATGCCACGTCCGAGCCCGAAGAGGCGCTGCTGCTGGGCGGCTACACCGCCCTGATGGACGATGGCCGCGTGACCCAGTTCGGGCCAACCGCTGACATCTATCGCAACCCCGAGAACATAGCCGCCGCGCGGGTCTTTTCGGATCCGCCGATCAATGTCGCACACATCACCGTTTCTGCTGCGCAGGCGCAACTGGCTGGCGGAGGTGGCTGGGCCGTTACCGACATCGCCGACGGGGATTACATGGTCGCGGTGCGGCCGCATCGCGTGACGCCGTTCCGTACGTCTGACGCGGACGTGGAACTGACCGGCCGCGTGATCGTGACCGAGCTTTCGGGCTCGGATTCCAGCGCGCATTTCCAGCATGGCGAGGACGCCTGGGTGTCGCTGGCCGCCGGGGTCCATCCCTATCAGGTGGGCGAAGACCATACATTCTTCATGAACCCGGCCCATTGCCGGTATTTCGGCCAAGACGGCAAAAGGGTGGCCTGACATGGCACAGATCAAACTTTCGAACCTCCGCCACAGCTACATGCCGTCGCCAAAAGGCCCCGAGGATTATGCGCTGAAGGAAATTGACGTGACCTGGCGTGATGGCGGGGCCTATGCGCTGCTGGGGCCGTCAGGCTGCGGCAAGTCCACGCTGCTGAACATCATATCCGGCCTTCTTACCCCCTCGGAAGGTCGGATCCTATTTGATGACCGGGACGTCACCGCCCTGCCCCCCGATCAGCGCAACATCGCACAGGTGTTCCAGTTCCCGGTGATCTACGACACGATGACCGTGGGCGAAAACCTGGCGTTCCCGCTCAAAAACCGGGGCGTAGATGCAGCGACGATCAAGCGTCGCGTCGATGAGATTGCCGAGATGCTGGACGTCACGGATATGCTGAATACCCGCGCCAGCGGCCTCAGCCCGGACAACAAGCAGAAGATCTCGATGGGGCGCGGTCTGGTCCGCGACGACGTGAACGCGGTCATGTTCGATGAACCCCTGACCGTGATCGACCCGCATCTGAAATGGAAACTGCGGTCCAAGCTGAAAGAACTGCACCAGCGCGTCAAAGCCACCATGATCTATGTCACCCACGACCAGACCGAGGCCCTGACCTTCGCGGACGAGGTCGTGGTGATGCAGGAAGGCGAAGTGGTTCAGATCGGCACCCCGGTCGAACTGTTCGAACGTCCGCAGCACACATTCGTGGGCCATTTCATCGGCTCGCCCGGCATGAACGTTCTGCCCTGCGAGGCACGGGGCGACCGCGCCCTGTTCGAAGGGCACGAAATCATGCTGGAAGGTCCCATTCATGGTGATGGCGGCCGCACCGATCTGGGTATTCGCCCGGAATATGTCGGCTTCGACGAGACCGGCATCCCAGCACATGTGACCAAGGTTTCCGACATTGGTCGCCACTTTGTGGTCAGCGCGATGGTCGGCAATACCGCCCTCAAGGCCGTGACCGAACACAGCGTGCCCGAACCCGGATCACAGGTTTTCCTGCAATTCAAACCCGAACAATCCCGCGTCTACCGCGACGGCTGGATCGCAACCGAGGAGCGGGCCAAATGAGAACAGAAAATCAAAAAGCCTGGTTCTTTGTCCTGCCCGTGCTGGCACTGGTCGCGTTCAACGCGCTGGTGCCGATGATGACAGTGGTCAACTATTCGGTGCAGGAAACCTTTGGCAACAACCAGTTTTTCTGGGAAGGCCTGGGTTGGTTCGAACAGATCCTGCGGTCGGACCGGTTTCAGGCCGCACTTGGACGACAGTTCCTGTTTACTTTCCTGATCCTGATCATCGAAGTGCCTCTTGGCATCATCGTGGCCCTGTCGATGCCGCGCAAAGGTTTCTGGGTGCCTGTCTGTCTGGTCCTGATGGCCCTGCCGATGCTGATCCCATGGAACGTGGTCGGGTCGATGTGGAACATCTTTACCCTGCCCCAGATCGGTCTGTTGGGGTATTTCCTGAATGACGTTCTGGGCGTCAATTATGACATGACGCAACAGCCGCTTTCGGCCTGGATCACCGTCATCGTCATGGACGTCTGGCACTGGACGTCGCTGGTCGTGTTGCTGTGCTACGCGGGTCTCGTGTCGATCCCGGACGCTTATTATCAGGCGGCCAAGATCGACGGCGCCAGCCCATGGTCGGTGTTCCGCTACATCCAGCTGCCCAAGATGAAGACGGTTCTGACCATCGCGATCCTGCTGCGGTTCATGGACAGTTTCAACATCTATACCGAGCCCTTCGTGCTGACCGGGGGTGGCCCCGGAAATTCGACCACCCTGCTGTCGATCGACCTTGTGAAAATCGCGCTTGGACAGTTCGACCTTGGCCCTGCGGCAGCGATGAGCCTGATCTATTTCGCCATCACGCTGCTGGTTTCGTGGCTCTTCTACACTCTGATGACAAAGGATGACGCACAATGAAGAAGCGGTCCATCATCCCGATCCTCTATATCGCGTTCCTGATGCTGCCGATCTATTGGCTGGTGGCGATGTCCTTCAAGACAACGAACGAGATCCTGTCGGGTTTTTCCCTGTTCCCCCAGACCTTTACGCTGGAAAATTACATCACCATCTTCACCGATCCGACGTGGTATTGGGGCTATATCAACTCGATCACCTATGTGACGTTGAACACGGTGCTGTCGGTCAGCGTCGCCTTGCCCGCTGCCTATGCGTTCTCTCGCTATCGGTTTCTGGGTGACAAGCAGCTGTTCTTCTGGCTGCTGACCAACCGGATGGCCCCGGCAGCGGTCTTCGCCTTGCCGTTCTTCCAGCTCTATTCTTCGATCGGCCTGTTCGACACGCATCTGGCCGTGGCACTGGCGCATACATTGTTCAACGTGCCGCTGGCAGTTTGGATTTTGGAAGGCTTCATGCGCGGCATTCCAAAAGAGCTGGATGAAACAGCCTATGTCGACGGCTATTCCTTCCCGCGCTTCTTCGTGACAATCTTCCTGCCCAATATCAAAGCGGGCGTGGGTGTGGCGGCCTTCTTCTGTTTCATGTTCTCGTGGGTGGAAATGCTGCTGGCCAAAACCCTGACCGCGGTCGAAGCCAAACCCATTGCCGCCGTGATGACCCGCACCGCATCCAGCGCGGGATATGAATTGGGCCTGCTGGCCGCCGCCGGTACCCTGACCATCATCCCCGGCGCCATCGTCATCTGGTTTGTCCGCAACTACATCGCGCGTGGTTTCGCGATGGGACGTGTGTGAGGTTCGATATGCGTAAACTTCTTCTCACCCTCCTTTTCCTGCCTTCCACGACCTTTGCCCAGCAGGCCGGGTGGGGCAGTGTCGGCCAGCAAGAGGAAAAAGGCTTTTCCTGGACTGCGCCACTGTGGCCCGATTTCTGGATGGCCTGGACCCCGGCAACACTTGCCGTATTTGTCGGCATCTTTTCGGCCATCGCACTGATTGGCGTTCTTGAGGGCTTTAAGTACCGCGATGGAATAGAACGGCGCGGTGTACTGGGGCTGACAACCACATTGGGCGACCGGCTTTTCATCACCCTACTGGGGTCCGCCTATATCTTCCTCGCCTGGCTGGGTCTTGTCGGACAGCCGGTCTGGACGCCGCTTTTCCTGTCTATCGGCTGGGGCGTTTTTGTGTTCTGGAAAGTTTAGACTTTGAGAAATCGCGAAAGGATGCTTGTCTGTCAGGCATACTAAACATGACAACACCGAGATCGATGCGAAAGAAAAAGACAACAAATCTGCTGACCGAGGTTGAACTGGAGTTCATGAACGAGCTCTGGGCCCTCGGGCAAGGCTCGGTGCGAGATGTCCTGGACCGCCTGCCTTCGGAACGCAATCTGGCCTACACATCCGGCGCCACGATCCTGCGTATTCTGGACGAGAAAGGTTTTGTGGAAAGCCGCAAGACAGGCAAGACCCTGATCTATACGCCGCTTCTGGAAAAGGACAGATATCAGGCCCGTTCTCTGCAAAACCTGTCCCGCACTCTGTTCGACGACACACCGGCCACACTGGTGGCACGGCTTGTCGATGACGCGGGGCTGAGCGAAGCCGACTTGGAGGAAATTCGAGCACTGGTAGAAAGGAGACTGCAAAATGACAGCGGTTAGACCGGTTCTCGACACGTTTATCGAACTCAACATCGTGCTGGCCTTGTCAGCCGTCATCTGGCTGGCGGCCCGCGCAGCCCTGACCCGAACAGCCCTGCGCCACAGCTATGTCGCGCAGTTGCGTGCGCTCAAGGCGCTGTGCGTGTGCGTCCTGGTCAGCCCGTTTCTTGCGTTCGGCGTGTCATCACTCGCCTCTTATGCATGGCCGGGCAGCGCCATGGCGCTTGGCGACATCGCCGTTGCCGCCTATCTGCGCGGCGATATCGCCATGCCCGCCACCCAGTTCGAGGCCTTGCTGAACACCCGTGAACGGTGGGTGGACCTTGCATTGTCAGGGCAACAGCCGGTGATCACTGCCCTTGTAACGCTGCTTGTTTTGGTCGCCGCCGTGTTTGCGGCCCGCGCTCTGCGGGACGCGGCGATGATCCGTCAGACAGTCAAATCCAGCTTTCTTTGGCGGCAGTCGGCCAAGGTTGATATCCGTCTTTCTGATCGCATCACCGTACCGTTCGCCGTGCGCGGATTGCGCCGTCGTCATGTCGTTCTGCCAAGCCATCTGCTGGATACCCCGCACGAACTGCGCTTTGCGTTGGCGCACGAGCTTCAGCATGTTCGGGCCGGTGACGTGGAATGGGAACTGGGCTTTGAAATGCTGCGCCCGCTGTTGTTCTGGAACCCAGCCTATCTGATGCTCAAGTATCAGTTCGGCCGCTTGCGTGAACTGGCATGCGACCAGTCCGTGGTGGCCCGCAGACGGATCGATGCGCGCGAATACACGGCCTGCTTGCTGGATTATTGCGCGCGTACGATCTCGGCAAACAATCCTCGCGTTCTGAATGTCGCGTTTGTGACGGGCGGCAAGGCCAAGCGCGTGCTGCGTCAGCGCGTGCTTGCATTGACCGATGCACAGCCGGCGGTGCCCACCCTGCCCGCTCTGTTCCTGGGGATGGCATTGACCTTCGCCACCCTTCTTGCATTGGGGTCTGCGTCGATCCAGCAAACGCAGGACTGGAGCCATGACCGCCTGATGCTGTCAACCGTGGTCAATCTGGAACGGCTGGAAGCGCGCAATCAGGGGAACTGATCCGACCTGATCACCAACCGCGACGCCCGAACAGTGAATGAAGCCGACCCTGATCCGAAAAAGGCTCGAGCGCTTGCGAGCGCTCCAACCGCGCCACGACCCGCGCGACCGTAACCCAGCCTATGACTGCAAAGATGACGCCTGCGAACGCCTGCCCCAGCAGAACGCCGGATGCGCCGGCGATCTGTGAACCAATCGTTGCGAAAACCCATGTGCCGATAGTGTGGCGACCCCAGTTTATCCATGTGGAATAGACCGGATGCCCCAGATTGTTGAAGCTGGCATTTGTCACGAAGATCACGCCATTGAAGAACGAAGCCAGGGCCAGCGGGCCGCAGAACAGATAGATCAGACTTCGGGTTTCACCCTCGGCTGCAAACAGATCTGCAATCGGAGCGCGCAGCAAGAACAAAATGGTCGACATGCAAAGTACGTAAATAGCCGTAAACTTGACCCCTGCCAGAAAGGCCGCGCGCACACGATCGAACTTTTCGGCCCCGAAATTCTGCCCGATGATTGGCCCTATCGCGCCGGACAGGGCGAAGATGACCGAAAACGCCACCGGCAAAAGCCGCCCGATCACCGCCATGCCCGCAACCGCATCCGTTCCGTATTGCGCGATTTCCCGCACAACGATTGCATTGCCGATCGGCGTGGCGACATTTGTCAGAACCGCCGGAATTGCAATCGCCCGCACGGGGCGCAAATCCTTTGCAACCTGCTTCAGTGAAGGGCGCGCAAACCCCCGATGCACCCGTAGCGCAGGCCACAACGCTGCCCCCAACATGCACAGCCGCGCCAGGACCGAGGCGATT
>NZ_JBXWSM010000032.1:0-44510 GCF_059613405.1 Ruegeria sp. BHSA118 | reverse complement strand
TCTAAGCATGGCGATCAGATTGCCCTGCATATCCAAGACATGGTTCTTCGCATCATGATCGTATGAGACAACAACTCGATCCAGCAGCTCGTGCAGTTCGTCGCTCGCTCTACCATTCTAACAGCGAGAGACATGCTGTCGCGCTCGATCCTGGTTCCGCTGTTTCCCGCGATAGCATGGAATACAGCGGCGTAACAGCCCACCAGTTCTCCATGATGAATAGGACGGTTGGACCGCCTGTCACGGAAACTGCGAATTGCAGTTTTTCTAACTGGAGGCGATTTTTTTAAGTGTATCGACGATCAAGAAAAAGCGGGAGGACGAATCCTCATGATGCACGGGAGATCCAGCTTTTTGTGCTTGATCAACTTGGCGTTTTGCCCGCGCTACAGCATTATCAGTCTCTCCTTTGATTTCATCAAAGAAGTCGATTTTTGATTTCTCATAGTTAGCGAAAGCTGGGTAGGCACGAAGATCCCGGATCACCTGTTTCCCGGGTGGAGTGCCTGGGACACCTGCCCCATACGGTTTGCTCGAGGTCGAGACATGGAGCAACAGCCAAACTTCGAAGCAAGGGATGGAAGTTACGGCTTCAATGTTCTTTGACTTCAGTTTTCGTCTATTCTTAAAGCCATTGGTCTTGGTAATGGCATCTTGGTAGGTGCTGTGGGCATCCCGATCGAACACCAGAAAAATGTGTTCAAAGTCCGCATCCTTGTCGAGAATATCATCAGCGTATTCTACAACGCTAATTGGGGCGGCACCGCCTTCTCCATGAACACGGACTTTGGCAGTGGGGACCCGATATTCAGAAATAAGCTTGTGAAGGTAGCCCGGTTCGGTTTTCTCACCCTCACAAACGATCAAGATGCGATCTTTTTCACTGTTGCTCTTGTGCTTTCGCTTCAGATCCTTCGTGCTTCGCCCCTTCGGGATGCCTCGCCTTCTCACCATCTGCTTGAATCGCCTGTAGTTCAATTTCGTTTATCAATGGGATGCCGCCGAACCTGCCGTCGAGATAGGCCTTTTGCAAGGATGCAATCTCTCTTTCCTTGAATGAAGACAAGGGGAAGAGGTGCGATGAGAGGTTCTTGTGTTTCTCAACAAACCAAACTTGGTCCCGGTGTATACAAGAATCGTCCAGGATTGATGCCTCATGGCTTGTGAAGACCAGTTGGGCTCCATTCGGGTTGTTTTTCTCCGAAGCAAACAAGTCCACGACGTATTTCAAAGCCAACGGGTGCAAGTTGTTTTGAAGCTCATCGATAACCAGTGTGAAGCCGCTTCTAAGGGTGTGAAGCAAAGGTCCAGCAAGCTTGAAAAGCATTTGGGTTCCGGCGGACTCATATTCAAAGTCAAGAGTGATCTTGGCACCGTTAGAATCTGAGCGAACGGTTTCCATGTTCTTGATTACTTGGGCATCCTTGTAACGTCGGCGAAACTCCTCAACAGCCTCTTTGGGGAGTTCCTTAGGAAGTTCGTCGATGTCAAACTTGCCTACTTCGATCTTTAAGTCTTCCAAGGGAACATCAGCTGAGTTCATCAGTGCGATGATTTCTTCTTTGCAGCCATCTTCCAAGAATTGCTTGACTGAAAACCCTTCGCTGAGACGAGAGGCATCCTCAACGACCCGGAGGTTGTCCACCAGCCATTCGTAGGGTGCTCTTAGGTCGGAAGAATTCAGTTGCACGGCAGTGGACAGGAACAAGGCGTTGTCCCTGGTATTGTTTTTCCAGCTCTCCCTCTCTCCACGCAAGTGAGTTTTGTTCAGATACCAGTCGTAGGTGTCGGCCTCTTCGTCGAAAGAACGAGAGAATATCTTCCGTAGCCGCGTCTCCTTCGATGGCGGGTTTTCGAAGAGCCATTCATCGTAGACGCGGTCCTGGTCGGCAATGAAGCCATACTGATAGAGCGTCCCGTTATGCACAAACACAACTTCGATTTCTGTTGGCGATTCTCTCCACTCGGCGTCGTATGCAAAAGGCTGTGTGTCGATCTTGCTATCGACCTGCCGGTCTTTCGCTGAGTGTTCAACAAAGTCTGTTAAGAATGCCAATGCCTTCACGACATTTGACTTGCCAGAACCATTTGCACCGAACAAACAAGCACTTCGAAGGGCGCTGGGAACCATGTGATTCCCAGTCTTCAGCGATGCCCACGGACGTTTTGCAGAAGCTCTACCGGCCACCATGGACAGGTTTTGACTTTCCGATATAGATCGAAAGTTTTGAACAGTCAGTTCAATTAACATGGCTCTTGCTCCAATTAGCAGCCCCTTTCAGCACAAAATTTGTTGAATGGCAACATTATTTGTCATCTTTGAGCGTGATAGGGGTATTGGAGGAGGGTTAACGTCGAGTTGAGACGACGAGCGTCCTATTGATGTTTTATCGAGATACGTTGCTCAAGTTTAAGCAAGTTCGCCAAAGTGCAAATCCTGCTCCCGCAACCAAAATTACCAGTCAGATATCAAACATTTAGCCTCGCATAACGCGGGGCTTTTTGCGTTTGAGGAATAGCCCGTGGAAGCACTGTGGAAGCAAACGGGCGTACTTAAAGTTGTGCTTTCGGGGTACGCTGTAGCCGTAGTTCTGACCCCACCTTCCTTGTGAGCGTTTGATCTGCAAGTCCATGCGTATTGGAATTATGCAGGGATTTTCTCCGTGGTGCACTCAAAGGAGTTTCTCACGGACATTGATGAGATTGTCGGCCCTCATGGTAATCGGCGATGGCCGGATGCGGTAAAGGTGTTGAAAACTCTGCTGACACCTCACATGGACTGACAGCAAAATGCCCTGCTCAACTCGGATTTGGCGAAGCGGCTTGTCGGGGCCGAAAATTGCAAAAATTTTCGAAAAACCTTAAACTCAGCAGATTAAGGCCAAAAGCCATTTCCGGTTTTTGACAGCAAAGTCATACGAAAACAGAAAATTCTCGGCTGAAATTTATTCCGTGGAGCCAAAAATATGACTGAAAAAAACACCTTTATTGACATGCACGCCCACCTGTTCACAGCGCGATATCTGCCGTTGCACAGTATCTTCTACTCGTTCACTTCGCTGTATTTGTTTTCGCTTGCGTTGGCCTTTCTGGCGGTTCGTTTGACCCGCATGAGTGACTTCAGCAGACCCGCGACGGAAGAACCTGACCAGGACGATTTGATCGACGCGTTGCTCGATCACGATGTGGACCGGCTTATGCGAGCCATTGCACTTCCCGTTCGTGAGAAGATCAGAGAGTATCAATCGACACCCAACCCCAGCCACCAGGATTGGAAGGACATAGAGGAGCTGATCCGAGCCCTGAACGATATTGACCGTGATATCAACTATTCAAGGGCGGGCGACTTCCCAATAGGTGTCCAGCTTGTGGGCGGTGGCAGAATTTCTGACAGGTCCGTCTTTGCCGACAGTGGCACGGAACCTGATTTGCTGGATCGGTTTCTGGCCGAGGCCTTCCGGGTCGCTGGTCAAAAAGCGGCAGAAAGCGGTTTCTTTCATGAAGCTGACCACATGCCGCCGGGTGGGTTGTACAAACTTGGATCTGATGCAGGTTTTCGTGCCGTCCGCATTCCAATCGGTCAAATCGGCATTATCTTTCAGTTTCTTGAATTCTTTGTCATCATGACCTTGTCCGAGCGAAACCGGTTCAAAGCGCTCAAGAGGGATTTCAAGAAGAAGGGTCAGCCGAGCGACCCGGAAGCCAGCCTTTTCGTGGGCGTCCTGCTGGATATGCGCCGCGCCTTCGACAAGCTCAAGGAATTTTGGATGCCCGGATTCCTACCGCCGTATTTCAACTTCACCGAACAAATGGAGCGGATGCAGTTGCTCGCTGCTGAGAACCCGAATGAATTGATCAATTTTGGTGCGGTTGACCCGTTTCGAGGCGGGAACTGGAAACAGATCGTCGATACAGGCGTTGCACTCGGGATAACGGGCTACAAAATCTATCCACCCTTGGGGATCCGCCCGATCGATATGCGCGGCTACCAGACCCCGGTCGCCTCTGGGCGAAAGTTTGAAAAGTACAGAGAAAAAGCGCAGAACCCGGCGCCCTACCCGATGGTACAGGCCAAGATGGGTGACATCATTCGCCATTTCTCCAGCCACAACCTGCGTTTGTTTGCCCATTGCAACCCGATGGGGTTTCAGGTGGAGACAGGATACGGCGTCTATTCCGATCCAGAGTTATGGAAGCACGCGATGGAGACCCACAATGCCCGGAACCTTTGGTTGTTCCTGGCTCATGGTGGTGGCGCAAAAGAAGTAGATTGGATGGGATGGGCAGCAGACAACACCCATTTCAAGCAAACATTTGCCTATCGTGCTATTCGCCTGGTTGAGGATTTCGACAATGTCTATCTTGGCTTGGGTCATATTTTGGGAATTCTGGACACAAAGCTCAAGCCAAAGATATTTCAGCGATTAAAATCCGTCATAGTGGGCAGCAGTACCCCGGGCGCAGCGCACCATTTTCGGGACAAAGTGTGTTTTGGAACGGATTGGGCGATGCCACTGATGGTCGGCAGAACCCGTGAATACCTGATCGAATTTGACACGTTCTTCAGCGATCCGCAGATCAGTCCTTTTGCACATGATTTTTTTGAAGGAAATGCACGAAAATTTCTGGGTATTTGATGGTTTTCTAGGCTGAGAGTGCCTGAACGCGTCCAAGACAACCTGAAAATTCCGATGGCCCTGTTTCGCACGGAATCCCGGTGCAGGGGGGCGATTCAGGAATAATTTATTGTGCATTGTAAATACATGTTATGTTGGTTGGGGGGTATTTTTATGAGTCGTATTTTGGAAGAGTCCTATAGGGCTTACGAACCTCGTCCTTTTACTGCGGATCAGCGCAAGGATGTCACCCTGTTGTTTGGTGGGGTTACGTGGCGCGCCGAAAAACTGCTGGAAGGCCTGTTCAAAAGTGCGGGCTACAACGCGCAGCGCCTGCCTGATGTGACAGTTGAAGACTTGTACCTGGGACGTGAACTGGCGGACGTCGGACAATGCTGCCCCACCGCCTTCACAACGGGCAACTTGTCGAGTTTCCTCAGAAACGAAGCCGAAGCTATAGGCGCTGACGAAGTGGCCGAAAAATATGTTTATGTGACCGCCGGGGCCTGCGGAGCCTGCCGTTTCGGTCAATACCACCAAAGCTATGAACTGGCGCTGAAGAACCTGGGGCTTGAGGCGTTCAGGATGTTTCTGGTTCAACAGCATGAAATCGATCAGTCGAAAGGCAAAGACGCCGGTTTGCAGACTGACATTCACCTGCTGCTGAGCACGGCCTTGGGCATGATGGCAGCGGATGCCATTCAGGATCTGGAATACCAGTTGCGGCCCTATGAGCTAGAGCAAGGCGCGACCAACCGGGCGGCGCAGAAGGCGGTTTCCGAGATATACGACGCCATGTTGAGCAGGCCGAAGCAAATGCCGAAATGGGGATCAGTCCTGTGGCATTCGACGACCCGACGCTTCCTGAAGGCCATGAGGCGTGCGCGCGGCCATTTTGAAGACATCCAGCTTGATCGATTGAGGGTCAAGCCGATGGTCAAGATCACCGGCGAGTTCTATCTGGCCACCGCCGAAGGGGTGCAGAACTACAACATGCACAAATGGCTTGAAGGCGAAGGCGCCGAAGTTCAGCCGGCGCCGATGGTCGTATGGTTCGATTACCTGATGCGGTATGGCGGACAAAAGCTCAAGCTGGGCTTCGGAATAAAAGACAAAGCGCGTCAGAACTATGTTCTGTTGAGACTTGGGCAGCGCTTTTTCAGGTTCAAGTATGATCAGATGCGCCGGATGCTTGGAGGCGTTCCACGTCCGATGCCCGATCAGGACAAGCTGCGGAAACTGGCGGCTCCTTTTTTTGACAACATGATCAACGGGGGTGAGGGTGATTTGCTGATCGCCAAGGCGATCTGGGCGCATACCCAGCGAAAAGCACATATGATTTGCGAGCTGTCGCCCTATGGCTGTCTTCCCAACACAATGAGCATCGGCGCAATGGCGGCCGTACAGGGCCGGTATCCCGACATGTTGTATGCCCCAATCGAGGTGAAAGGGGACAGTGACGTACACGCTTTGTCGCGGTGCCAGATGGTGCTGGCAGACGCCAAGATCCGCGCACAGGAGGAATTTGAATCTGCTCTTGCCGCCGCCGGGTTGACTGCGGACGAGGCCAGAAAGCGCGCCACAAAGCATCCCAAGGTCAACAGGCCATTTTGGAAAGTTCCCCATCGTGGCGCCGTGGGTACCGCATCCAATGTCGTGCTTGAGCTGGGAAATGCCACGTTGTGAAATTCGCTGGGGTAGATATTGGATCGACAACTGTAAAAGGCGTCGTGGTAGAAGATGGTGAAGTCATCTGGAAAGCCTATGGTCGTCACAAAACACGCCAGGCCGAGAAAACCCTTGAACTTCTGTCACAGATGGAGCTGGAGGCCGGCCTGACCGCCGGTCGCGATGTCGTCACGTTTACTGGATCCGGGGCAGGGACACTGGCAGATCATGTGAACGCGCGGCAAATCCAGGAAGTTGTCGCCGTCGCGGCCGCCGTCGAAGCGTTGCATCCGGATGTGCATTTCGTGTCTGAAATTGGCGGGGAAGACATGAAGACGTTGTTCTTCACGCCAACCTCCGCAGGCAAGGCCAAACAGGTCTATATGCAATCAGCGTGCAGTGGCGGTACGGGCACATTTATCGAAAAGTCAGCACGAAAACTGAATATCTCCCCGGACGAGCTGACGACTCTGCCATTCGATGGTCAAACCCTTCATCGGATCAGCGCCAAATGCGGGATCTTTGCAGAGACTGACGCAAACAGTCTGGTCAAGGCCGGAGTGCCCAAGACCGAAATCATTGCAAGCTTGTTTGACGCCGTCGTGCGGCAGAACCTGGCGACTTTGACAAAAGGCAACACCCCCACACCATCAGTGCTTTTGCTGGGTGGGCCGAACATGTTCTTTCAAGGTCTTCAGCAGGCATGGGCAAGCCATTTGGCCGCGCTCTGGGACGAGCGCAATGTTGTATTGAAAGCAGGGCAGAGCGTCACCGATGCAATCCTGGTTCCCGGCGATGCCTTGTATTATGCAAGCCTTGGCTGCGTCGAGATTTCTCGCCGGGAAAAAAATGTATCCCGGACCTATTCCGGCACGGATGGCCTGAAGTGGTGGGTGGATACGGGCCAGCACGGTGAAAAGGCCAAGACCGGGCAAGAGGCATTGGCCCGGAACGGTGAACTCGTCCGGTTCCTTGAGGATTTTACCCAACCCGTGATCCAGATGCCCCAGCCCGTTGCGGCCGAGACATATTATGTCGGGTGCGATTTCGGCAGTACCACGGTCAAGGCGGTGGCGTTGGACCGCGACGCGAAAATCAAGGCTTCGGTCTATCAGCACAGTCAGGGAAACCCGATCGAAGATGCCAAGTCTGTTTTTCGCAAGTTGCGTGATGCAGGGATCAAGAATATCGGCGCTCTTGGGCTGACGGGGTACGGGAAAGATCTGCTGAAGGATATTTTGGGGGCGGACGTGCCGGTGGTTGAGACGGTCGCACATGCGGCGGCTGCCATGCACATACATCCCGACGCAGACGCGATATGCGACGTCGGTGGGACCGATGTCAAAATCATGCTGTTGCGGCAGAAAGCGGTCGTCGATTTTCGGCTCAATTCCCAATGCTCTTCCGGCAATGGGGCGTTTCTTCAAGGCGTTGCCGAACGCTATGATGTCCGACTTGAGGACTATGCCGAAAAAGCCTTCAGCGCCAAGCGGATGCCGAAACTGATGATGGGGTGCGGCGTGTTCCTTCAGTCCGACATCGTGAACCAGCAACGCAAAGGGTGGGCGGCAGAAGAAATCATGGCAAGCCTTGCTGCGGTCCTGCCCCTGAATGTTTGGGTCTATGCCGGGCAGTTTCAGAACCTCAAGGCCATCGGCAGGAAGTTTGTCCTGCAAGGTGGGACACATCGAAACCTGGCGGTCGTCAAAGCCCAGATCGATTTCATCAGGGGTAAAATTCCAGACGCAGAAATTACCGTGCACCCTCATGCTGGCGAGGCTGGCGCGTTGGGCGCCGCCCTTCTTGCGCTCGAACATGTGAACACCGGTCAAAGCTCCCGGTTCGTCGGGCACGACCGCGTCGAAGAGTTGGAATATGTCAGCACTACCAACAGCAAAACCACCTGCAAGTGGTGTGCGATGAACTGTAGCCGGGCCTTTGTGGATGTTCAGATCCCCGGCGGTCGTGGCCGGGCAAACAGCAAGGTTCCATTGGCGGAAGGGTGGGAGCGGGTGATTACCGGCAATTCTTGCTCGAAAGGGTTGATTGAAGACGCAGCCGAGATGAAAGCGCGAAAAAAGCAAATCGACGAGGAAGCGAATGCCAATCCAAATATTGCAGAAAGCGTTCGCGAAGGCGCCTTTCGCTAAGTCCAATCCGCCCAAACGGGATTTTCGGATCGGCATCCCTCGGGTCCTGAACCAGTGGTCGACGCACAGGTTTTGGACGACATTGTTTGTTGAACTGGGAATAAATCGCCGCAATATCGTCTTTTCGTCGGACACATCGGAAGCACAGCAGCTGAAATTCGGAAAAGGGCGTGGTGCTGTTGATTGCTGTTACCCCGTCAAATGCATGTCTGGCCATTATGGTGAACTGCTGAACGGGCAAAAGCGCCCCATTGATATCCTGTTCGTTCCCATAATCCTGACTGTCCCATCCTTTTTGCGGGGTCATGTCCGGGAAAACATGGCCTGCCCGCGCGTCATTGCCGGCCCCGAAAGTACACGAGCCGGATTTCGGCGGGAAAAGGACGTGTTCAAGGAACTGGGCGTACATTATCTTTCGCCGGCCGTGTCTTTGGCAGACCCACAAATTGCGACCCGGCAGTTGTACGATACCCTGAAGGGCGTAATCACCGACTTGCGCTTGACCGAACTGCGCGCTGCGATTGCCAAAGCCTATGACGCCCTTCAAGAGTTTGATCAGAGTCTGCGGCGGCAAAGTCTGGCGGTACTGTCCGAATGCGCCACGCAACATCGACCTTGCATCCTGGCCCTGGGTCGCCCGTACCACATGGACACCGGAATTGGCCACGCCATTGAAAGTGAGTTGCAGGCCTTTGGTTATCCGATCCTCTGGGGTCAATACCTGCCATTGGACGCCGAGATACTGGACTGGCTGTACGGCGATCTGATCAAAGCCGGCCGAATTCAAAGCCCTTTTGACATTTCGGATATTTGGAAAACGTCCCACAGCGCAAACACCAACGAACTTCTTTGGGCTGCGCGCTATGGATCTATTATGCCGTGGATAACCTGTTCGATCCGGTTTTCCAGCTATGAATGCGGAATGGATCAGCCGACTTATTCACCAGTCCAGGAAATTACCGAAGCGCTTGGAACGCTTTTCTTCGTGTTTCAGGATCTCGATGAGACGAAACCTGCCGGCTCTGTTCGAATTCGCGTGGAAACCATTGCTTACTATCTGGAACAGAAATCGCCGAATATCATTCAGAGCAAACTGGAGGCCCTGAAAACTGCACCACCCGAATTGCTGTTGCCAACTTGATCCAATGGCCGGTTTTCAGGGTGGTAAGGCACTCGGTTCCGGGCGCGAGGTTGAAAGCGGTTCGGGCCGTGTTGGCAACTCGACGCGAAAGAGACTTCTGAACAAACAACCTGGGGCTTATCGACTAAGAAGCAGATTTGAGGGATATTTTGCATAGAGCTGGCGCGGGGGCGATGCTTTGCTTAAACACATTGTGGATTCTGAAAATCCCATCGACGATGGAAAAATAAGACGAAAGATGCAGGTTGTTAACGTTGCAGCCTTTATTGCGTCGCTTGGGTTCGGTTTCACAGCGTTCTACCAGTTCCAACTTGGACCAGACTGGAGATATCTTGCATGGGTAAACTTTGGTCTTGGCTTCGCGGCGCTTTTGACGATGGCGCTGGATCGCTTCGGCCTTGAGGTCAAAGTCGCTTATTTTACAATATGGTTATTCCTGTTTCTGGCTCATGACCTCAGCGTCGGCAAAAACGGCGAAGATCATCTGGTTTTGCTTGTCGGCCCGCCCTTGCTTTTTTATTTTTTGGGGGCCGCATATTGGCGTTGGATCACTTTGATAACGATCTTCAGCGCGGCTTTGTTTATTTACATATCGCTTGTCGTTCCTTTGCATATACTGCCCGGCGAAACTATTTGGGATGTTATTGCGCAGTCATATCGAGACGGATTTGTAAGACAACCTCAAGATATTATTTTCATCGTGTTGATTTTGGGAATCGTCTCGGCGCTTTTTTTCACGTCCTATTCTGCAAACGCCGCAATAGACCGTTACGAATCTGCGTTGGAAAAGGAATTTGCTGTTTCCGAGCGGCTGATAAATGTTCTTTTACCTTCACGTATTGCCAAGCGCATCAAAGCGCACCCGGACAAGTTAATTGCCGAAAGAATTGATGACGCCACAATTCTGTTTTCCGATTTGTCTGGATTTTCTGAATTCGCGGCCGCCAATGGGGCCAGGGCGACGGTCAAATTGCTGGGTTCCATATTCTCGGCATTCGATGAACTGGTTCTGAGCCACAAATTGGAGAAAATCAAAACCATCGGTGACAGTTACATGGTCGCGGGTGGTCTGGACCCCTCGGTCAAAGAACGGCAACCGAATTCGGCTCGCATGGCAGCGTTGGCGATTGATATGATTGCGACAGTCGAGCGGGTGTCAGACAAACTGCATCCAAAGGTGTCCCTGCGGGTCGGAATTCACAAAGGCCCGGTAATCGCAGGTGTAATCGGCGGCGACAAACCGTTTTTTGACGTTTGGGGTGATACAGTCAACATCGCCTCAAGAATGGAAAGCACCGGAGAGCCCGGGCGCGTTCAAATCTCACCCGAGGTAAGAGATGAGATAGCCGAATATGCGGACTGCGAGAGGCGAGAGGTCATCAACATCAAGGGATATGGTGAAATCCAACCCTATTGGCTGCGGACAGTCCACGACAAACCTGCGCCTTCACGCGCGTCCGAGTGGCTCATCGAAGGTTGAAAACCTTATCTTCTCGGCGAAACGCCCCCGGATCTATGCGGGTTCAATCAGCGCCCGGAATGGGGCGAACCTGGGTCAGCTGAAACGACGGATCACGCGGAGGCAGTTGCGGGGCGCAGCTGGATGGCCTGTTGTGACAGTGAGAGCATGCCCCTGAAGCCAGGCCGCTATTTAAAAAACGAGCCGCCGGAAGAAGACCCCGGCGGCTCGGACCTTGGCGCTTTACGGTGAAACTGGGACAGCCTTAGTCAGCGGTTTTAAGCGGCGATTTCCTGCTCGGGCGCGCTGAGCGAGATGACAAACACCACTGCCGCACCGTTCAACCAATAAAACACAGCATCCAGTCCTGAGAACCCCAGAAAGCTGGGCGCAAACAGGAAGGTGATGCCGACAATCAAGTCTACGGCCAGATGAAACTTGTAGGGAAGAACCCGCCAAATCCCAAGATGATGATCCGTCAGTACCGTCAGAACAAACGCTGCAACACCGGTGACAACCGACAGCCACAGGGCCAGGGGGTTGGATTGGCCCAATCCCAACAGGAACGGCAACGTCATGAGGGCAATGGCGACAGGGTAGTCGAGGTAAGCATGGACAGAGCGGGTAACGAAACGCAGGGACATGAGATCTTCCTTTTCTCAATCAATGATAAAGGGAAGGTAGGACGCCCAAGCCGAACGCTGAATTTCTGATCGTCTCTGATATCATGCAGATCGTTCAGAAAAAATGGGGGATCAATGCATCGCCCGGTACGCAGCCGGCGATAGCCCAACCTGTTTCTTGAACACGCGTGAGAAAGCCGCCTCGGAGGCATACCCGACCTCGGCCGCCGCATCTGCCACGTTCCATCGTGCCTCGGTCAGGCCGTGGCACGCGATCTGCATCCGCCAATCCGTGAGATACTGCATCGGCGTAGTGTCCATCTTTTCAGCAAAAAGCTGAGCAAACGCAGTGCGCGACATACCCGCCACACGTGCCAAAGACGCAACGCTCCAGTCCTTGGCCGGGGCCTGGTGGAACGCGGTCAAGGCCCGCGAGATGCGCTGATCAGCAAATCCCGCCAATGCGGAATCCTGCGGGCTCTGACGCTCCAGATAGGCCCGGATCGCCTGAGCGAACAGGACCTCGGACAGTTTCAGCGCGATCAGGTCGCCACCGATTCTTGCGCCTGAAACCTCAGAGCCGATCATGCGCAGGGTGGCTTCCATCCACGATCCGGCCTCTTCGCCATAATTCTCGATCAGGATATAGGGCGGCAGGCGGTCGATCAGCATATGCCCGGTGCCGTTTCGACCGGCCGGGCCGGTAAAAGAAAAATGACCGCAGATCAGCTGAGTATCCCGTTCCTCGTCATCACCGCCATAGACCAGCACGCCCTCGCCCGTGTAACCCGCGCGCTCCAGCACCTGCTCCAGGGGCAGTGCGTCCAACGGCTTGACCTCGGCACAGAGCAATGCGTGCGGCGCCCCATGGGGGATCAGGATCAGGTCCCCCTGCCTCAACCGCAGGGTTTCCCCTGTGGTCGAGACATGAACCTTGAGCTCGCCACGCTGCACAAAATGAAACCGCGCCACGTTTTCGAACCCCGGCACCTGAATTCCGAAGGGCGGTGTGAATGACGTGCGGAAGTAAAACGTGCCGCGCAGGGAAAGGCGGGTGAGAATATCGCTGAGAAGGTCCAACATGTGCCGAAGATACGCAATCTGTGCAATCCGTCCAGATGGCCGAACGGTTTGCACAAAAAATTGCACGTTTGGCAACAAAAAGCCCCCGACAAAGCGGGGGCAATTGCTTACGAGCGGACCAGTTTCTCGTAGTCTTCGGCGATTTGGCGGGTCATGTCGCCGACCTCGAATGTATATTCGCCGATCTGCCCGACAGGCGTGACCTCGGCCGCGGTGCCTGTCAGCCAGCACTGTTCGAAGTCAGCCATTTCTTCGGGCTTGATGCGGCGCTCATGCACGGTGATGCCCTTGTCTTTCAGCATCTGGATCACCGTCTGGCGGGTGATGCCGTTCAGGAAGCAGTCTGCCAGCGGGGTATGCACCTCGCCATCCTTGACGAAAAACACGTTTGCGCCGGTGGCCTCGGCGACATATCCGCGCCAGTCCATGAACAATGCGTCCGAGCACCCTTTGGCCTCGGCCTTGTGCTTGGAAATGGTGCAAATCATGTAGAGCCCCGCCGCCTTGGCATGGACCGGGATGGTTTCCGGGCTGGGGCGTTTCCATTCGGCGATATCCAGCTTGGCACCCTGCATCTTGGCATCGCCGTAATAGGCGCCCCAGGGCCAGACCGCGACAGCCATGCGAACAGGGTTGCGGGCTGACGCGACGCCCATATCCTCACCCGAGCCACGCCAGACCAGCGCGCGCACATACGCGTCCTGCAAACCGCTGGCTTTCAGCGCTTCTTCCTTGGCGGCTTCGATTTCATCAACCGAATAAGGTATCGGCATGTCCAGCGCTTCGGCCGAGGCGATCAGGCGCCGGGAATGTTCGCGGCTTTTGAAGATCTTGCCGTTGTATGCGCGCTCGCCTTCGAATACCGACGACGCATAGTGCATTGCGTGGGTCAGAATGTGCACATTGGCCTCACGCCAGGGTACCAGCTTGCCATCCATCCAAATGGTGCCATCACGATCATCATACCCCGCCATGCGAAACCTCCTGAACCGGGTTGGGTTTTCGATTATTGCGCGATTTAGGTCCGTTGCGGACATAATATTGCGCAAAAACTGTAATTCGATAACGCTCTACTCTTGGAATGTCAACAACGCTGACATAAACTCGGCCCCGAGTAACGAATGAGGCGCACTATGTCCGATATCCGCCCGGCCCCGCGTTATGGGGGCGAAAGCCTGTTGTTTTTGACCGACGAGCAATTACGGCAGGGGATCGAGGCCATGTTTTTCGCCTATCGTGGCTTTACCGCAGATCCTGATCGCATCCTAGCCGAAATGGCATATGGTCGCGCCCACCATCGGGCAATCCATTTTATAAACCGCGCACCGGGTACGACGGTCAACAACTTGTTAGCGATCCTTGGTGTCACAAAACAGTCTCTGAACAGGGTCTTGCGAACATTGATCGAGGACGGGCTGGTGGAAAGCCGTGTCGGCACGGTGGACAAACGCGAACGCCACCTATTTCTGACAGAAAAGGGGCAGTCGCTGGAAACCACGTTGTCGGATGCTCAGCGGGCCAGAATGCGCGCCGCCTACAAGGATGCCGGTCCCGAAGCCGTGGCTGGATTTCGCAAAGTGCTTGAAGCAATGATGGATGCTGATATGCGTCATGCCTATACGAAACTTCGGGATACGACCACATGAGCGATATGGATGCCCATCTGCTGATTGTTGACGACGACGAGCGCATTCGTGATCTGCTCAAGAAGTTTCTGATGCGAAACGGGTTTCTGGTTACAGCGGCACGGGATGCGGCCCACGCGCGGCGCGTATTGTCCGGGTTGGATTTCGACATGATTGTCATGGATGTGATGATGCCGGGCGAGGATGGTGTCAGTCTGACCCGCGCTTTGCGGGAAACGCATACGACACCGATCCTGTTGTTGACCGCAAAGGGCGAGACGGAACACCGGATCGCGGGCCTCGAAGCCGGGGCGGATGATTACCTGGCAAAACCGTTCGAGCCGAAAGAGCTGCTGTTGCGGATCAATGCGATCCTGCGCCGGATGCCGGAAACACCGGCAGAAGAAACCACGGCGAAGATCCTGAACCTCGGGCCCATCCGCTATGACATTGAACGCGGTGAGATGTGGCAGGGCGAAGACCCGGTTCGTCTGACCGCAACCGAAAGCCAGTTGATGAAGATATTCTCGGCCCAGCCCGGAGAGCCGATCAGCCGCGCCAAGCTGGTCGAGGATCTGGGACGCGACAAGGGCCAGGCGCAGGAGCGCGCGGTGGATGTGCAGATCACGCGCCTTCGACGCAAAATCGAACAGGACCCCAAGCAGCCGCGCTATTTGCAGACTGTGCGGGGTGCAGGGTATATGCTTGCGCCGGACTGAGATGCCGCTGCGCGGCGTTTTTTGGCCTTCGGCGAGGATATTTGTAGCCAGATGAAGATGGGATTCCAATGACGACTGCCCTTTTGACCCACGCCGATTGTCTGGGCCATGTGACACCTGACGGGCACCCGGAACGGGTGGCACGGCTGGAGCACATTTTGCATGCATTGGAAGCGCTGGAGCTGAAGCGGGTGACAGCTCCGCTGGCTGCGGATGACGATCTTCTGCGCATTCACCCCGAGAGCTATATTCGCGACATTCGGGCCGCGCGCCCTGCGGACGGGTTCGCGCAGATCGACGGGGATACGTTCCTGTCTCCGGGATCGGTGGACGCAGCCTACCGCGCAGCGGGTGCGGCGGTGCGGGCCGTTGATCTGGTTTTGGGCGGTGAAGCGTCGAACGCGTTCTGTGCCATTCGCCCGCCGGGGCACCATGCGGAAACCGAAACGGCCATGGGCTTTTGCCTGTTTGGAAATGCAGCAATGGCGGCGAAACACGCGCTGGACCATCACGGCTTGAATCGCGTGGCCGTGGTCGACTTCGACGTGCATCACGGCAATGGAACCCAGGACCTGTTGTGGGATGAAGCACGGGCATTGGTGATAACCAGCCAGCAGATGCCCTTGTGGCCCGGATCGGGCCGGCCCGAGGAAACGGGTGTTCATGATACGGTTCTCAACATCCCTCTGGCGCCCGGTACTGGCGGCGCCGAGATGCGTGCCGCCTATGAAACGAAGGCTTTTCCGCGCTTGCGGGCCTTCAGGCCGGAGCTGATTATCATTTCCGCCGGGTTTGACGCCCATCAGGACGACCCGCTGGCCAATCTGAACTGGGCCACTGATGACTTCGCCTGGATCACCGCAGAGCTGTGCAGGATTGCCGACGAGGTTTGCGACGGTCGCATCGTCTCGACTCTGGAAGGCGGGTATGATCTGAACGCACTGGCCCAGGCCACACGCGCCCATGTGGAAGAATTGATAAAGGCAGCCCGATGACCCAGACCCCCGTAGACCAGATGACATTCGAACAGGCGATGAAAGAGCTTGAAGCCGTAGTCGGCCAGCTGGAACGAGGCGATGTCGCGCTGGATCAATCAATTGCGCTGTACGAACGCGGCGCGGCGCTGAAAAAGCGGTGCGAGGACGAGTTGAAACGCGCGGAAGAAAAAGTCGCAGCGATCACTCTGGACGCCAGCGGTCAGCCGACCGGAACGACGCCTGTCGAAGGTATGTGAATGTTCCCTGAAAGACTTGCGCAGGATGCTGCCAGCATTCAAAGCCATTTTGATCTGGTTTTGGGCGCGTTTGCAGACGTGGATGTAACCCGGGCCATGGCATATGCCACCCGAGGCGGAAAGCGGCTGCGCGGGTTTCTGGCATTGGAAAGTGCGCGACTGCATGATGTTGAAGAAGACCGGGCGATCTGGCCGGCCACGGCCATTGAGGCGCTGCATGCTTATTCCCTGGTGCATGACGACCTGCCCTGCATGGATGACGATGACCTGCGCCGCGGGCGGCCCACCGTTCACGTAGAGTGGGATGAAGGTACGGCTGTTCTGGCCGGGGATGCCCTTCAGACGCTTGCTTTTGAACTTTGCACCTGTTCGCAGGTTGGGTCCGCAGACATTCGCGCGGACCTTGCCCTGACCCTGGCCAAAGCCAGCGGTGCGCAAGGTATGGTGTTGGGACAGGCGCTGGACATTGCGGCGGAAACGGCCGCCGAGCCGCTGTCGCTGGACGAAATCACGCGTCTTCAGGCCGGCAAGACAGGCGCCCTGATCGAGTGGTCTGCCTGCGTTGGCGCCGTTATGGCCCGATCCGACCCTGAACCGTTGCGCCGATATGCCCGGGTAATGGGTCTTGCTTTTCAGATTGCAGATGACATCCTTGATATCGAAGGCGATGCCCAAAAGGCGGGCAAGCGATTGCAAAAGGATACCGAGGCAGGGAAAGCCACTTTTGTTTCGCTTTTGGGTCTGCCTGCTGCCAAAGCCCGCGCAAGTGAGCTGGTGGATCAGGCCTGCGCCGCTTTGGACGGGTTTGGTCCGAGGGCGGAAACCTTGAAGGAAGCCGCCCGCTTCGTTATTGCCCGGGACAGCTAAGCCAGGAACGCGCCATATGTCTGACCGCCCCAATACGCCCCTGCTGGATCTTGTGAACCGCCCTGCGGATCTCAAGCAGTTCTCGGACGCGCAACTGCACCAGGTCGCACAGGAGTTGCGGGCCGAAACAATTTCGGCGGTTGCCGTGACCGGCGGGCATCTGGGGGCTGGCTTGGGGGTTGTTGAACTGACCACCGCGTTGCACGCTGTGTTTGATACTCCCCGAGACAAGATCATCTGGGATGTGGGTCATCAGTGTTATCCGCACAAAATCCTGACCGAACGACGTGATCGCATCCGCACATTGCGCATGAAGGATGGCCTCAGCGGTTTCACCAAGCGCAGCGAAAGCCCCTATGACCCATTTGGCGCAGCGCATTCCAGCACGTCGATCAGCGCTGCTTTGGGTTTTGCTGTTGCGCGGGATCTGGGTGGTGTAACGCCCGAAGGGCTGGGCGACGCAATTGCGGTGATCGGCGATGGTTCGATGTCTGCGGGCATGGCCTTTGAGGCGATGAACAATGCAGGCCATCTGAAAAAGCGTCTGATTGTCATTCTGAACGACAACGAGATGAGCATCGCCCCCCCTGTTGGTGCGTTGTCCAGCTATTTGTCGCGTATCTATTCCGAAGAACCGTTTCACGATCTGAAAGCTGCTGCAAAAGGCGCTGTCTCATTGCTGCCCGAGCCAATCCGGGAGGGCGCCAAGCGCGCCAAGGAGATGCTGAAAGGCATGGCGGTGGGCGGCACGCTGTTCGAAGAGCTTGGGTTTTCCTATCTCGGCCCGATAGATGGCCATGACATGGACCAGCTGCTGCCTGTTCTGCGTACGGTCAAATCACGGGCAACCGGGCCGATTCTGATCCATGTGTTGACGAAAAAAGGCAAGGGGTATGCCCCTGCCGAACAGGCCCGCGACAAAGGCCATGCCACGGCCAAGTTCGATGTGGTTACAGGGGAACAAAAGAAGGCACCTTCAAACGCGCCCTCTTATACGTCTGTATTTGGCAAGGCGCTGGTGGATGAGGCCGCGCGCGACGACAAGATCGTCGCCGTGACCGCTGCAATGCCCGACGGAACTGGCCTGAACCTATTCGCCGAGCGCTATCCGTCACGTTGCTTTGATGTGGCGATTGCCGAACAGCACGGCGTGACGTTTTCGGCTGCGCTTGCCGCAGGGGGAATGAAGCCATTTTGCGCAATGTATTCAACCTTCCTCCAGCGTGGTTACGACCAGGTGGTACATGACGTGGCGATTCAGCGCCTGCCCGTGCGTTTTGCAATCGACCGGGCAGGTTTGGTCGGGGCTGACGGCGCCACCCATGCCGGGTCGTTCGACATTGCCTATTTGGCCAATCTGCCCGGTATGGTCGTCATGGCTGCCGCTGACGAGGCCGAGCTGATGCATATGGTGGCGACCGCCGCCGCGCATGACGAAGGCCCCATTGCGTTCCGCTATCCGCGCGGCGAAGGCGTCGGGGTGGACTTGCCCGAACGCGGCGAGGTTCTGGAAATCGGCAAGGGCCGCGTGATACGGGACGGTGCGCGGGTGGCTCTGCTTTCATTCGGCACCCGTCTGGCAGAGGTTCAGAAGGCGGCGGAATCTCTTTCAGCCAAAGGCATAACGCCTACAATCGCCGATGCTCGTTTTGCCAAGCCTCTTGACCGTGACCTGATCCTGGATCTGGTATCCCGCCACGAGGCGTTGATCACCATAGAAGAAGGGGCCGTTGGCGGTTTTGGCAGCCATGTCGCTCAACTTTTGGCGGATGAAGGTGTATTTGATCGGGGGCTGAAATACCGTTCGATGGTTTTGCCTGATATCTTCATCGATCAAGCCAGCCCCGCGGACATGTATGCGGTGGCCGGCATGAATGCCGAGCATATCGAAGCGAAAGTTCTGGATGTTCTGGGTGTCGCCTCGATCGGAGAGAAACGCGCTTAGCGCGCCTGTCGGCAGGGCGGCGGATGTTGCGAGGGCCGAATTCCATTTGACCTGGATTTATCTGGTGCCGCTGAAGGGACTCGAACCCCCGACCCCATCATTACGAATTTTGACGTCGAGTTATTGCACGGAGCAAGACAACGCCGTAGGCAACCTCATAAGACCATACAATTGCTTGACTTATTCCGGCTCCGCCTTTGGACGGCATAGCACAGAGTTTCAGAACTTTTGACGAACACGCCCTACTAATGCCCTACAAACCCGATTAGTAGGGCCCTACTAATCGACCGCACGCCATATACGGGCAATCGAAGACGTGTTGGACCACAAATGCTGGTTGCGCAGCACCAGCCCTTACTAGAAAACCGTGATGTTGGTTTCTGTTGTTTGGAGGGACAAGCTTGGAAAAAGACACAAACGACAAAAAAGTAATCATCTCTGACGAATTGCTCGATTTTGGCCCCAACTCAGAACCCTTCGTCTGGTTCAAGCCGATTGATCTTGATTGGAATGATTTTGGTTTTGTAACCAGAGTTCTAGTTTCCCTTGTAGAACGCGGTAGTGTTGTTTCCGAACACCTAGCGAAAGCAGCCTACTTTGACCCAGATGAACAGAAGTACATCGGTGTTGGAGATGCCTATCGCAAATTGTCCAGAGCCGATGAACCAATCATCGAAACAGACAGTCGGAACGTAATATCTTTGGCTGCCACTCAAGAGGACTACAGACGAGTTGTCCGAGAACTCGGGGTTGAGCGTGGAAATTCATATCTAAGAGCAGCGAGCGATCTTGTCGCGATCACCGGTGTCGGTAGCAAGAGAGAGATTGTGCGTGCTGGCGTCTCTTCTGATGTTTTCAAGTTCTCTCTAACAAGGGAATCAGAGGCTTACTATGCGTTTAAGAACGCAGGACCAATTTTGCGGGGGCTGGATCAGGAAGACATTTCATCAGGCCCAGAGCAGGTTCTCATCACGATTTCCGATCAAAACGGCGATGATGTTGCCGTCGATTTCACTTTCAGCCACCACAGTGTCATTCCCAAGCGGACTTGTGTGATTATCGGAAAGAACGGCGTTGGTAAAAGTCGTGCTCTGGGTAATATTGCTCGCAAAGCCCTGCGCGGGATTCGGCGTGGAGCGAGTGGGGAGGCGGACAGGATCACCGCCAGCCGTGTGATTGCTTTTACCCCAAGCAATGAGTTCACTGGCAATTTTCCTAATGAGCGCTGGAAGCGCCCCGCTACCTTCTACAAGCGTTTGTCGACCAGTCGCGTAAGACACAGCGGGAGCGGGAACACTGCAACCGCTAGTATTTTAGAGTTATCAAGAAATGACAGAAAAATTGCCGAAAAGTCACGTTTTTCGATCTTTTTAGACGCGGTTGATGCTTTAAACTGCCCGGAGGAAATCGCGTTTCGCTCCTCTACGGGTAAAAGCCCAATACTTCTTTCCCAGTTTCGCACGAGTTCAGAACAGCGTCGTCTCGAACTGTTGTTTGACTTGGCACAAGCGGTTGAGCCGGGTCGGATTATCAATAGACGCTTTCACCATCTCAGCACCGGAGAGGTGAGGTTTATCAAGTTGCTGGCGCAGGCCTGCACTTATATCGAAAACGGATCTTTGTTGCTACTAGATGAACCTGAAACCCACCTCCATCCGAACTTCATTGCTCGCTTCATGAATGCTCTGGAAAAACTCCTAGCCGGTACCGGTTCCTGCGCCATCTTGGCAACTCACTCGGTCTATGTTGTGCGTGAAGTCTTTCATGACCAAGTGGTAGTGGTCGAGAAGGATGCAGAAGGCCTTGTTTCAGCAAAATCAGCTGGTATGCGGACCTTCGGTGCGGATATTTCATCAATCTCCACCTTTATCTTCGGTGAGGAAGGCTCGTCATTTCTTGCGGAAGAAACAATCAGCCGGATTAGATCAGAAGGGCTGTCATTCAATCAGATGCGCGAGAAATACGGTACCTATTTCTCACGGGAAATCTTAAGCGAATTGCGAAATGACAAATGAAAAAAATCGCTCACCCTTCCAAAGGTCAGTACCGAACACTTGCAACTGTTGCCGGGAACACAAGAGCTAAGAGTGGTCCCATTGTTGCCGCGAACATGGCATTTTTCGCCGTTGTGTATCGCGATTTCTTGAGAAATCATGGTAATCCATGGCAGGTCACCGGTTACGCACCCGATCCTGATTTTCGTGACGCTATGGCGAGCCTGTTCAAATCGAAACTTAGCGCGGTCCGCTACATCTCAGAATTGCGCAAGGAGTCGCGCGGTCGTTGTTGCTCAATGTGCGGCTCGCTTAACAACAATCAGGTAGACCACTTCCTCCCGCAACACCACTACCCCGAGTTTTCGGTGTTTCTTCCTAACCTTTTCCCCATCTGCTCGTGCAATCAAGCCAAGGGTAACAAAACAATAGGTCCAATGCCGGATGAGAGATTTCTGCACCCCAAGTACGACAGAAAAATTGGTGAGCGTTCTCTTTACGTCCGAATTAGGCACCATAGCGACGTGCCAACCTATACAGTCGTTGTTCGCAAGCCAAAAGGGGTACGTGATGCGGCAGCTTTTGACTTCCATACCCGTACTCTTGTATCCCATGATGCATTGATTGAATACGTCAAGCAGGGTTTCGAGCGCTTCTGCCGAAGACCTGGCAACGTAGTAAGAGCGCTAAAGCGTAGCAATCCACCGAGCAAAGAGGCTCTAGTCCGCTTGCTCCGTGATGAAATCGACGAGTCGTGCTGGCAACATCAAAGTAAAAATAACTGGGAATCAGTGTTTTTGCACGCCTTGATAGAGCGCCGCACCGTGAATTGGATTTGGCGACGTATTTCGGTGCCAGGACGCCCAGCTGGAGCCCCTTTGGTTCCACTCTAGGCTGCCGGCATATTTCGTCTTTGCTTTGCCAAACTTGCACTTCTACTAAGCGATACATTGAAGCGCTGGAGCTACCACTACGGCTCGTTCTTGCTATTTAAGGTTGGGCGGGGTGTCCGAAAGAGCCTGCCCAAAGAAATTATGGAGGCCGGTTAGACAAACGGTTCGGAAGAGCAGTCTTCTGTTGGGCTAGGTGTGAACCATTAAAACCGTTAGCTTCAGAAAAAATATGAGAATACCTTTTGCAATGTCTCAATGATCTTCCCGCCCAATCCAAACATCGACAATCCTGCACTTGTTCCCGCTGCTACGGCACCAGCTTTTGCGAAATCGGTAATCCTCTGTCCTGTCCAGATTGCCAACTTCGTTCCTAACCTGATTAGTACTCCAGTCTCACTTTCGACCGCACCAGTATCGCGATCACCACTTGAGATACTGCGCTCCATACTAGAAACCGCATCTACCGCTTTAGAAAAATCCTCTAGGTCGATCCTGATCTCTTCCGGGGGGTTGTTGTGGCCTATGCCCGCAATAGCCTGTTGCTCCGGTATTAAAGAGGCAATCATACTCCTGAGTTGACTTAATTCATTAAGCACTGTTCCAAGATCAGTGGCTTTTTCGCTCGCTCTGCTTTCAGCCCATTGGATCGACTGCAATGTACTTTCGCGTTCGTCCAACAGTTTGTGTATTCTAGTCTTTACATTTTTGCCCACCTGGGGGGCGGCAGAATAGGCGGTAAGTACTCGTTCTCCTCGTTCCTGCAGCACAAAGGAGATATTTCTCAAGCGGTAACGGACCGCTGCATCATTCCGGTTTGAAAGTGGGCCTGAACTTAGGAGCTTTTCTTGCCTAGTTGCAGAAAACGGCACCGCCGCCGCTTCCAGTTGCAGCATGTATAAGTAAGCATCCACCGATATCTGAAGCTCAGTGTCGCTCCATGGGACATTCGAAGATCTTTTTCCGGTGGTCTGCTCTTTCAAGTGCTGGAATCCTGTAAATAAAGTGCTCTGTTCTTAGCTTTTCACGCTACCTTTGCTTGACTTGCTATCATCTGTTTTCGCCATTTCTCAAACTCATCTGGCAAAATACCTATGAATGCACCGTCCGACATGCATTCAGGATCGTAGGTCAAGTCCAGTTGGCGAAGAACCAGTCCGAAACGACGGGCGCTGCCTCGTCCATTCCCCGCAACACCAGTTCTTGGTCGTTGCTTACTTCCATCAAAATAGAGCTTGTTCGCGGCCTTAATGATCGGTTGACTTCCAAGAACCTGCTGGCGGCCGCCAAACTGCTCTAGGATTTCTCCATGCACGCTCAATGGGTGAGTTTGTTTACGAGGTGAAATCAGAAGGAATCTAGAAGCCTCGCCGTGATCTTTCACCAGCTGCCAAGGCGAGCGAACGAGGTGACGATAATAGTGACGGTAATCTGAACTGAGAACGTATAAGTATTCTTGTTTCGGCGATCGGTTTCCGTTTGCATCAGGTGGGCACAAACTGTCGAACCAAAGCAACGCCAAGGCACTCCAGAAACCAGCATCACCACTGATGTCAGTGAATTCAAATGCGTTCAAAAGGGTGTTGAGGTAGACGCCGAACATATACCGGTTATCGAATTGAGCAGTGCCAGGTTCAATCCTGTGCAAAATCGGAGCTGAAGTTTCCGGATTGCTTAGCAGGTAAATAGGTGGCGGGCCTACCGCTCCTTCTCTGATGTAATCTTGAAACGCAGCAATGCCAGCCTCGTTAAGCTTCCTAAATTTGACACTCATTAGCTGTCCTCCGCAGCAATTCTGATCTTTTCAATCAATGAAAGGTTTTCGCAGAACCTCATCACAACATCATCAATCCAATCAGCCTTTGCATTCTCATCGGAAAAGTCGCGTGGATCATCTTCAGAACCCAGTTCTGTACGACAGTACTCAAGCCATTCCTCTTTCCAACCGGGTTCATCATCGTTTTCACCGGTTTCCGACAGCCTAACAAGCTCGTTCAGAACAACCCTCAATGCCGCAGGAAGTAGCAATCCCTGCATCATTGGGCTTTCCAAGAGCTTATGGGAGAAGCCAGGAATCCTCTTGTTTACGATCATCACCGGGCGACTTCCCTGCTCAATCTCAACCTTCCATATATCGTGGCGGAGATCTCGGTACAGAATAGGGAAGATGCTACGGCGGTTTTCGTCACTGTCTTCACTTTTGGGCTTTAGGCGTTCAGCAGAGCCGAGAAGCTTTCCTGGCTCCACATCACCATCAACTACCTTGAGACGAAACAGAATCGAGCCACTCTTGTCTACCTTGTCCAGTATCAGTACATCCGGGATTTCTAGTGCTTTAATTGTTCCGCAATCGAACCTCATGCCTGACGATCTGTGATAAGCTTCTATCGCTACACGTGCGCTGGCAGGAAAGCCCTGTTTTTCCAACCTCAAATTGATCTTGGCTTTTAGAGGTTCACCGGCATTTGTTTCCAACATACTAATCTCAATGCATTCTCGCCCGATACGTTTCCGACCCGTCGAGTTGATCCGCCGTTTCGTTGTACTCATCAGGTCGTCCTCGCATCTACAATCAGATCACGTTGCGGATCAAAACCGCTGATTTTCAAGTGAAAATCCGGCCCAGTGACATCAAAAAACAGGACGTTTGCTTTGACTACTTTGATGTCGCCGCTGATTTTTTTAAAAGTCAAATTTTTCGTGTTGCTCAAATCAAAATCGAAGACGCTGAACCTTTTGAACGGATCGGCACCAATCATGTCGTAGGCCATCCGGATTCGAATTCTCTTTGGATAAGTCCACTTCTGCGCGCCAGGCCCCGAGAGCACTTCAAAACCTCCATTCTCTGGCCTTATTCGGATTGCTGCTTCGCGCGGTTCGATATCAATTTTAGGCCTCTTTACGCGCTTCTTTTTACCCTTTGATGCTTGAGCTTTGTCAGCAAGTGAAAAGAAGTCTATGAGGGCGTCGTCGTCTTGGGATTCCTTTTGATCTGCAATTACGCTGTATAAGTCGCGCAACGATTGTCTAATCGTAGAAAGCGTTTTTCTAGGGTGATCCCAGTTAGTGTTGAGCTTCTCCGCGTTGGAGTTCCAAGCAGTATGCGCCGGGTTCTCGGCGTCTCCGAGAAACTCCGCTACGATGTCGTCTTCCGCAATCAATGCGCCACGTGCCACAGCTCCGGAAAAATGGCGTTCCCCAGGCAGAGTAATTGGGCCCCGCGCAAACAATGAAAACGGGTCTTCACCCTCTGCTAAGGCTCGGACAAAGAGATCAATATTCCCGACCTTCGCTGCCTTTTCCTTTGGTCTTATTTGCACCGGAACCCGAAGGTGGACTAAATCTCCACCAGAAAATGCGGCCTTCATTTTTTCCATCTGTTCGGTAGACAGGTGATCACTTGTAAAACGAATGTCACCTATGGTTGCCGAAGCAACGGTAACTGCATCTGAGTGCAGCGCGTCACTGATTTCTTTTATGAATGCAAATGGGATCGAAACATTTTTCTTCCCTACTTTCGCTGCGACATCCAAAAATGTTGTTGAGTTGACCAGCGTATTACCGACCTCAACTTCTAATCGCCCTGCAAGTATCGGAAAATAGTAGTTGCTGACCACTCCAGCGAGGATTGTGTCATTCGTGATGCTATCTATCAGGTAGGGGATAATGACACTGAGACCGGTTTGGTCTGTCCGCTCCACCCCGAAAAGCGAGCGAAATTTGGCAATCTCGTCACTATCCGAAACAGGCTGTTGCAGCTTGAGACCGTTACTTGATCGGCCATCAAACCAAAAGCCGTGCGCTGGAAAGAAAACGTTACCTATAGAATGGTTCTTAAGAACTGCTTGCCCCATTACGGAGGGGCTTTGCTCTCCCTTTCGGACCGTTAAACCAAAAAAGGTACTGATCTTCGAGGAAGAAGAATACACCAGCTTGCCTAGTCCCCAGCGGCCACCTTTTTGACCGGTTTTCTCAGACTCTCCTACAGCCCTCCAAAAGTTGTCGAAATTGTCCTTGTCCAGGTCTTCGAAACTTCCGGTTAAGCCCTTGGTATTGTAGTCCTCAACAACAAGAGCACGGCATAAGCCCGCTTGAGGTATTGAAAGCCCACACGCATTGAGATGGGGAAGCAGGCCTTGTAACTGCGCCTGTAGAAGTTTGGTCTCGTCGTTGTTCAACGTCTTCAGTCGAAATCTAACCTTGACAGGCGCGTCCTCGCACCCCGCATCGGAGGAGTTTTGTATAACCTCCCGAACTAGGGCCTCTGCTAGCCCTACATCGTCGTTATTGAATTGATCCCGCTGGGTCACACCGATCCGTACACTCGACGGGTCTGCTTCGTTAAATTCCCAATTGCCTGCCATAGTTACCCTTCTAGTTTGAAATCGCTATCCTTACCGCCTGTGTCACCAAGAAAGCGCGACTTTGCGGTGTCCAACTCTTTTTGGAGCGCGCGCACTATCTTGCGGGCGTCATCCTCCGAGTACTCATATGAGTTTTTGTTGGCGAGGTTACCAATCAGGCGGATGTCTTTGATCGCCCGATTCACCCGCGATTCTGCAAGTTCGATGAATTTCTGACGTTTGTCGCGCATGCTGGAGCCTCCATTTCGTGAATATTAGATAAATATACACTACATAGATGTCAATCTGTTGCCGCACATTTCTAAAATGTACACAACATGCTTCAATTTTGTCTGGGAAGAATTCCTTTAAGTAAATGATTTTTCACGACTATCAGCTGTTTTTTGGGATTTGACTTCAACTCACACTCCCAGACAGTCAAAACTCTCCAACCTAGTGCTTCAAGTTCTGACTGTTTTCGCTGATCCCGCTCTACAGTCCGACGGAACTTCTCTACCCAGAACTCTATTCGAGTCTTCGGCAAAGTAGCGTTTGAGCAACCTTTGTGCCGGTGCCAAAAACACCCATGAACGAAGATTACAGTTCGGTACTTTGGAAGAACGATGTCGGGCTTTCCAGGTAGGTTTGGGGAATGAAGTCTGAACCTAAAACCCTCCCGATGTAACAGACTTCGAAGGAGGGTCTCGGGCTTAGTATTCTTGCCTCTGATGCGCGACATATTCCAACTGCGCTTTTCCTTCGAAATCCGATCTGTCACGCATCTTCATCTTTCATCTTATCAAGTACCTCTCCAATAACGCCTGCGATTTGCCGTGCTAAGTACGGAGGCACGGCATTGCCAACTTGATGATATTGTGACGTGCGCGGACCTTCGAAACGGTAGTTGTCAGGGAAAGTCTGAAGGCGTGCCGCCTCTCTGACCGTCAGGCTCCGACACTGTCTCGGATCATAATGAATAAAGTAGTGCCCGTCCTTGGAAATGTGTGAAGTCACCGTCGTTGATGGCTGATCTGGCAGTTGCACCCGGAAGCGATCGGAGAACATCTTCCCAGCCCGCCCTTCTTCAACATTTGCATGAGCGGGAAGAAGGCTAGCTGGAAAATCTGAAAGCTTAGGGCTTTTCCCTGTAAGGGAGGCGAAGGATGCTGCAAAAGCATACCGGCGAAGATCAGACGGCATGTGCGAACGAGATTCATGACTGTCTAGAATCGGAAGGGCCGGGTCATAGATACTGTCCAGAGCATCGTGGGAGAAACTTGGTCGGGCCGGATATCTAGATGAAGACTTTTCCAGTATCATGTGTGGCATTGCTTTCTCGCCACCCATAAGTTCCAAGAGATCACCGGCGTATTCATGACCGTTGAGTTCTTCGCGGACTAACGCAGGATTAAATTCTTCGATCTCCCTACGCCATTTTTCATGGCTGTCGCCACCCTTCGAAACCCCACTTCGGATCACTGGGAGATCGCCGATTGTCTGTTTCACCGTCGGCGACTTGTGCGGTTTCAACCGTCCTGGGCGTATATTGATGTCACTTCGCACACCGACAATGAACATGCGGTGCCGTGCTTGGGGAACACCGTATTCTTCCGCACGTACAAGGAACATGCGAGGGTCAACTTCAATTCCCGGTAGCTCATCTTCAGATAGGGAATAAAGCCGGTACCCAAGCCCGTTCGATGACATTCCAAGAGCATCTTTTGGGGATGTTAGGTCGGCAATGATCCGGTTGATGACCAATTCGCCCTTTACCCGAGCTGAAAGCAGGCCTTTTACGTTTTCCATAACAAAGACTGGCGGAGCGTGATCAATAATGATCCGCAAGTATTCGCGATAAAGAAAATGACGCTCATCATCCTCGAAATCAGGGTCTCCCATCATCCGCGACCTACCGACAAGCGAATACGCCTGGCATGGTGGGCCTCCAACTAACGCCCATTTTTTCTTTTTGTTCAATCTTGTCGAGATGAGTTTACGGACGCGCTCATGATTGTCAGCTCCAAGCGAAATCCTGATTGCCGACTTGCTGGCATGCTCTCTCTGTTCTGGGTGTTTCGCATACAGCTCTTCGACGGAGGTTCTGCCTTTTAGATAGCAATAATAATCCTCTGGAAACTCACTTCCATTGAAGCTCTTTAAGAAATGTCGGAGCATTAGAGTCTGGTGGGCAAATTTGTCTTGCTCAATCGACACGACGCTTTTGAAACCGGCATCCTTCTTGCCTCGGCTAAGAGAGGAAAACCCCTCCCCAAGCCCTCCAGGCCCAGCGAAGATGTCTACCACTGGATAAGGTGCCTTCCGCGTCATTTTGGCACCTCGGTGCCTTCATTAGGAAGGCTGTCTGTGAGACGCCGATAGTCTTCAACGCTGAGCACAACAACGACTGGTCGACCGTGTTTTTCAACCGATACAGGTTCCTGACGCGCCGTATCAATTAGATAGCCGAAACGGTTTTTTGCGTCACGGGCAGAAAATGTTTTCATGCAGCTTTGATCCAAAATGGACATTTTGGCCACTTTGGCCGAATCAAGTTCTCAAAGCAATGGTCTTGCACCGAAATTTTAATAACTCAATTCCGAAGGGTGGGCACAGCTTCAAAAACGGTGGAAAGGTTTCGTTTCAAAGCCTTTGACAGGCAATCAATCTCTCACACTTCACCGCCTTCCCTATCATAACTTTCTGAAAAATCGAGCTTTTTCCCCAGGCATGTTTATAATGACTTGTGGCCATAAGGAGGGTCACAATGCCAAATCTACGTCTTACACGTCGTGCCGTTGACGACATCCCGTTTCCGCAAAGCGGTCAGGTTTTCTACCGGGATACACTGCTCTCAGGTTTCGGCCTGCGGGTCGGTGCCAATTCCAAGGTATTCTTCGCCGAAGGTCAGGTGAACCGACGCACACGCCGTGTCACAATAGGCCGCGCGGATGTGTTCGCCCCCGAGATCGCCCGCAAGAAGGCGTTGGTCATTCTCGGTGAAATGGCCGAAGGGCGTGATCCTAACGCCGAGAAACGTAAGGAAAAACAGGAACGGGTCACCTTGGAATTGGCAATGGAACGGTTCTTCGAGACGCGCAATACCTTGTCACCCAGCACAGTCGAACACTACCGGCGGACAGTTCAACTGTATCTTAAAGCGTGGCGTAAACTGGAGATAAAGGAAATCACCCGTCAGATGGTGCTTAAGAAGCATCAGGATATCGGCAAGAAACATGGGAAAACCACCGCCAACAACGTTATGCGGCACTTTCGCTCGCTCTACAATTTCACGTCTGCAACGCAGGACGAATATCCACCTAATCCGGTGCAAATCCTGACCCAAGCGCGGGCATGGTTTAAGGATCAGCGCCGTCAGACTGTCGTAACTTCAGCCGACCTACCCGCATGGTGGGAAGCCGTGATGGCGGAACCGGAGTACTCGCGGGATTTCCTGCTGACGACCTTGGTCACGGGAATGCGTCGTAGCGAGGTGTTGAAGCTTCGCTGGGAGAACGTTGACCTGTCTGCCAAGACGCTTCACCTGCCAACAACCAAGAACGGCGATCCGTTGACCCTGCCTTTGTCGGAGTTTCTGGTGGACCTGCTGGCCCAACGGCGTGAATTGAACAAAGGCTCCCCGTGGGTGTTCCCCGGACCGGGTAAGACCGGTCATCTTGTCGAAACCAAGAAGTTCCTTCAGCGTGTCACCGCAGGGTCTGGTGTCAGTTTCACCCTGCACGACCTGCGGCGCACCTTCATCACCATCGCTGAGAGCCTTGACGTGCCCTACTATGCGCTCAAACGCCTGCTTAATCACCGGACCAATGGCGATGTGACCGGAGGCTATATCGTGGTGAACGCTGAGCGTCTGCGGGAACCGGTCGAACTGGTGGCACAGCGCATCCTTGAACTGAAAGAGCCGCACGACTGATCGTGCGGTGACCCCACCCCATCGACGGCGGTGGGGCTGCGTCTACACCACTGGCCTCCGGTTCAGATCGATTCCACGAACACTGTTCGGTTGGCCATGCTGCATGTTGAAGTTTCGTCAAAGTATTTAACGGGTGTTCCTGTGGTTGCACCTTCGCGCGTGCGCGTGTGTGATAGCTTGAAGCAACTCGCTAGATTCCCACGGGGCCTGACATGTCTATTGAAGATTTCTTGAACTCCGACGACGACTACGAAGGTGTTTTTCAAAAAGGAACATATGACCGTCCATTTCTGGAAAAACTAGCGCTGGCCATTATTGATGCACACCCTGCCGGGAACGACACCAAACAAACCCGCCTTAACAAAGCCATGCAGGCCCTCATTGGGGAAAACGCCACCAAATTACCCATGCCGGAAGACTTGGACACTAAGGCCTTAGTTTTGATGGGTCAGGAACACCACTCAGACAAGGCGCGTGTGGGGCTCCACAATTGGAAGCACCGCAAAGACCCTAATCCTCCCGATCCACCAAAGCCCCGGTCCATATCTGCCCTTGCCAGATATGCGGTCAACCGGTGCTTTTCGGAGCATCTGTTAGAAGAAGAAATAGAAGTCACTGTCAGTAGACTGCGAAACAAATTTCGTGGCTCCTACGGAGGCGGGACCACGAAAGACGGCCACATTGATTGGCCTACCACGTATGAGTTTTTGGCGACCCAACGAGACTACGTGACAGAAACGCTGGAGCATCAGGCGCTGGAAGATATTTGCAAACTTTTGTCAAAGCAGGGAATCAAAACGAACCTCTGAACTGCGCCCAGCGTTCCCTGTCTTGCAAATTCTTTAATAAGTTGTTTGCAATCTTTCCTTCCACATCGCTCGCAAAGTCCCTCCGTACCTAAACCTAACGGAGGGCTAAAATGTCCAATCGCTCAGAACTTCTAACCACGAAGCAGTTGCCTGAAATCACCGGTTTCAGCGCCAGCTACTTCGAAAAGGGTCGCATTCGGGGATACGGCCCGCGCTTCATTCGCTCCAAATCTGGTGGTCGGACTGGCAAGATTCTCTATCGCCGGGTCGATGTAGAAAACTGGATGTCCGCAATGACCTGCGAACCGCAAGGTGGCGCGAATGTCCTCTAGTCTTCGCCCTAATCCCAACAAAGCTGTCCAGTTTGTTAACTGGCTTACAGAAAACGCACCACTCTATCTGGAACAGATGAGCAGCCAAGGAGATGCCAACCCAAGACACAAGTTTTATAGCTCTGATGAAACCGCATCCGCTGTGCAGTTCGTATCCGGCAACAACAACGACACCTACCAGCGCAACCTCTATTTTCTGCCGAATGCTGAATATCTTGAGGGTAAACGCAACAAAGCCAACCTTAAGGCGGTTAGCTTTTTGCACGCCGATCTGGACAACAAGGATTACCCCGGCGACGAAAACCAACAAGAAGAACGCATTATCAATTTGTTGGTGGAAGAAGGTATCCGGCCCAAAGGAATACCGCACCCATCCGCAATCTGGTTTACCGGGGGCGGTTTTCAGGCGGTTTGGAAACTTAAAGAACCCATCAGCGTAGAGGCCGCAGAAACGTTGAACAAATCTTTGCTTGTCGCGCTGCAAGGTGGTCCAGGAACGCATGACGCCAACCGCCTGTTGCGCCTGCCTTGGACTACGAATTGGTTGAACGACAAGAAGCGCACAAGCGGTCGGGTGCCGAAGGTGGCGCACCCCATTCATCCAATTAACTTCAAGTCTCCTCCGGTGTCTTTCGCCGTGGACGACTTCCAGATGCGCCGCGCAGACCCTGAACCGAAGTTGCCGCAAGCGACTGGTGGCACAGCCAATGTGCCGCTGGACTTCGAGGCTTTGCCGTTGCCAGACGACCTGAATTCTATCATCCCGTTGGATCAGAAATGGGTGGAAGTGCTCATGACCGGTCAGAGCCCACCTGATAAAGCATACAGTTCCCGGTCTGAGTTGGTCTTTGCGGCCACAATTTGGATGCTGGGGAAAGGTATGGAGCCCGGCCACGTGCTGTCAATCATCACTGACTCTGATTTCGGCATCAGCGCCCATGTGCTCGAAAACCCGAACCCGCTGAAATATGGCCGCCGTCAGATCAAGCGCGCATATGAACTGCTGGAAACGAAGCAAAGTGGCTGGCCAGCGGTCGATGACAATGGAAGGCCGATCCCCCGGGTGCCTGAGAACATCCGCTATGCATTTACCCTGTTGGGAATTGATGTTCAGCGCAATGAATTCACCGAAACAAACGAAATATCAGGATACAAGCTTGATAATCGCGACTTGAATGAAGTCGGCGACATCCTTTGGAGCGTGTTTAGTCGCGATTTTAACTTTAGCGCTAGCCCGGAAGTTATCCGGAGAGAAATCGTGGCAGTCGCACACGAAAACACTTACCACCCCGTCAACGACTATCTTGATGGTTTGAAATGGGATGGCGTTCCCCGCATTGATACTTGGTTGGCATCGTATTGCGGGGCAGAAGACACAGAACTGAACCGTGAATTCGGCAGCAAGTTCCTTGTCGCAGCAGTGCGCAGAATAAAACAGCCCGGCGTCAAGTTTGACACCATGTTGGTATTGGAGGGCTCTCAGGGTGCGGGGAAATCCCAACTGGCGGCTATGCTGGCGGTCCGCAGCGAATGGTATTGTGGCAGCCTTGACCTACGTAGCGATGATAAAACCAAAGCTGAGCTTCTTTCCCGTGCATGGATCGTCGAATGCCAGGAATTGGATGGGATGAATAAGACCACCAGCCAGGGCCTGAAGAAATTTCTCAGTACGAGTGTTGATCTGTTTCGCCCTGCGTATGGAAGAACCGTGCTATCCTTCAAACGTCACTGCGTGATCCTGGGTACCACTAACGAAGACACATATCTGCGTGATCTTACCGGCAACCGTCGGATTTGGCCTGTCAGGGTTGGCGAGATCGATCTGGAGGGCTTCGGTGCCATTGTGAACCAGCTTTGGGCGGAAGCTGTGGTGCGGGAAGGTGAAAGCGGATCCATCGTCTTGTCTAAACATCTCTGGAGCGAAGCAAGCCGTGTTCAAGACTTGAGGATGGTGGAGGACGAGTTTGCTGAAGTTCTTACCGACAATTTTGCAGATCGGACCGGCAGGGTTTCGATGGACAGCATTAAGCTTTTGTTGCACCTCGACACATCCCGGATGACCAAGGACAATGCCCACCGCATCAAGGCGGCTATGGATCGTCTAGGCTGGGAATTTGGTACCCATCGCCTGCACGATCTCTCTGGTGGGGATAGACGCCCCAAAAAGGGGTTCGCTCGGGGCAATAATAACGAACGTGCCACTGAACTATTCGCAACCCAAAAGCAGGGTGTAGTGGTCGTAGTTGAAGGTCGAGTGACACCGCCGGATACGCCGTTTTGAGGTTAGTGTTGCGGGTGGCGTTACCTGTTACCCGTAACTTGGCCACGTACTGTTAGCTGTTCCAAATTGGGGGGGTGTTGCGCCCCCCTTTTTTGTTTGCTGCTGTTCAACCTAAAGTTACAGTTACAAGTAACATCCTTAGCCAAATATCAGCAGCGTATTAGCGCCGCACTGGGCGCATAATATCGTTTGCTGGGTGCAACCCCTGCCATTGGGCTGCCAACCGACTCAGCGGACGCCGGAGGACACGCTAGGCACCTCCGCGCAGTGGTGGCCTACCAACTAGGTTCTTTGTCAGTTGGGCAACTAGCCCTGCACGTCGAGAGTCAGTGTTCGCCAACTACCACGCTCGGGATAATACTGAATTGTTCCAGTGAAACTGCCTCGGATCATCGCGCCAAATCCGTTCTGTGCATCGAAGTTTCCAATAACCTGATAAACGCAATCGCCAATGTGACCAGTCCCCGAACCGTATCGACCGGGAAATTCTGCCGTTGACGGTGAGCGCAGAGAATTCCGCACGTCGGTTTGAATCATTACATATGCAAGGCTTTTGTTCTTGTCTGTGCATTTGGAAAGGCGTTCCGCTTTGGCTTTTCTTGCGCGGCGCTCGGCTTCCGCTGCATGGGCATCGGGGTCCAAGGTTCGGAGTTCAGTAAACCAGCGATTTTCGTCTATACTGCGAAGCTCAGCGAGATATGCAACGGGGTCTGCTTCACGAAGTTCGGCGAGACGAGCCTCCCGTTGTTCGCTCACTATCCCAGCGCCCTGGAGCGAAAAGAATGTTGCGACCGCCAGAAACAACAGGGCTTTTCCGCGATGCCGGAAATGAGGGATACCAATGCCTGTTATCAAGGTGAATAGAAACAGTACGAAAAGCAGCATCGCCACAGCGGTTTGGATATCAGCGCCCTGTTTTTGCAATAGGTGGAGAGCAAATCCGAATACAATAAGTTCCAAGATCAGTATCTGGAATCGGATGAACCCACCCACCGCGGACTTGCCAAGTTTTACGGCTCCATGATGATCTGCTGGTTTGGTGATAACAGTTTCAGTGTTTTGGTAGCTCGTGTTAGGTGCCGAAAGATCGCCAAGGTTGTTGCCACAGTGTTTGCAAACGATGGCGGCGGCTTTGATTTTTTCCGCGCAGAACGGACAGTGTCGTGTTGAATTCTTCATGTGGATCATTCTCTTTAACGAATTGAAAATTAACGAAACACTTCGCCAGTAGAGGCGTCGAGATACAATCGATTGGCGACTGTAGGTCCACCGCAATACATGAAGTACACGGGCCTAGACTCAAATGAGCCCGACCTCACCCATCCTCCATGTTCCATAAACTCGTTTGGTGTGCATGTGCCGTTCTCTACCAACTCGGCGGCAGCGATCAGGAATGTTTCGTGATGTCGGTCCAAATCATCCGACTTGGCGATCCAAGCTTCGGCATCCAATGCATGCGCGGCACCCGCATACATCACGCCCACAAATAAATACGAAAGTGCAATTTTTCTGCTCATAGCGGTTCCTCTACTAACGAAATCGGCCGCCAGAGTTACCTCTGGCAGCCGGGGAGTTAGTAAGCCGCCAAGAGACGACCGCGCTGGCCTTTAGGCCGGAGCCCTGGACATACGCCAGTGCCTCCCCGACCATAGGGTTCGAGGAGGTGTCATTTCGGCCGACACCGACCGCTCTTGGAGGGGTTACTACGCCCCGAGACTGGCTTTATCTGCCAATCCTGAACGCAGCCTAGCCCGTATCTCTGAAAATCGAAAGCGCAAACGTCACCTTGCGAACTTGCCGAAGGCATTGATTCTAGTGCTAAAATCAGAGTGTAATCGGAGAAGGGTGGTGCCGCTGATAGGACTCGAACCTACGACCCCATCATTACGAATGACGTGCTCTACCAGCTGAGCTACAGCGGCATCCTTCTATTTCCGCGGCCCTACTATGGCCCTACTAGTTACTGCGCGCCTTCTCTAACCTACTGGTCTCGAACGTCAATTGCGGACCGACCCGCTACTTACGAATGACGTGCTCTACCAGCTGAGCTACAGCGGCACCTTAGGTCATATGGAACTGATTATGACCGGATGCGAAGCTTCGTTTAAACCTTCAGTCTGGCGCCTGCAAGCCTGGTTGTAACCGTTTTGACGTTGCTCAGCACGGCCGGGCCTCAAGTTGTGAACCGAAAGCCTGCGGTCTACCTTTCAAATTGGCGCTCTGGTCCGTGAATTTTTTGTGACGATGCGGAATGAAATTGACCCATCTTCTAAATTTCAATAATTCATGAAATATGATAGAAAAGATAACCGATAAATTAACCATCCTTGGCCACCCGCAGCGTATCACTGTGTTTCGCATGTTGATGCGACGGTTTCCTGACAGGGTTCCCGCGGGCGAGCTGGCGGCGGAGCTGGATATCAAACCCAGTACCATGTCGAACTACCTGAATGCATTGCAGCGGTCGGGATTGGTGAAACAGGAGCGATCCGGGACGTCTCTGCTCTATTCGATTGAAATGAAGACTGTGCAGCAAATGCTCGATTTCCTGATCGTGGATTGCTGCCGTGGCCGCCCGGATATCTGCATGCCCTTTCCCAAAGACACCGCGACGAACCGAAAGTTCAATGTGCTGTTCATCTGTTCCGGCAACTCCGCCCGTTCAATTTTTGCCGAATCCCTGCTGCGAGAGATCGGCAGCGACCGGTTCAACGTCTATTCGGCAGGGACACGACCCAGTTCGAGGCTCAATCCCTTTGCGGTGCAGGTTCTGCGCGACAAGGGGCACGATATCTCGGCCCTGCGGCCGAAGACTCTGTCCGAGTTTTCGGCGCCGGACGCGCCTGTCATGGATTTTGTCTTCACTGTTTGCAATCAGGCCGCCAACGAGGAATGCCCGGCTTGGGAGGGACAACCGATAAGTGGCCATTGGGGCGTGGAAGATCCGGTCAGGGCCGAAGGTACCGACGCCGAGAAAAGCCTGGCCTTTCAAACCGCCTACGGCGCACTGAAGCGCCGGATTCAGGCCTTTTCATCATTGCCGGTCGAAAGCCTTGACCGGATCGCATTGCAATCCGCCGTCGATGAAATCGGGCGTACGCCTGCCGAGGAAACGAAATGACCACCTACGCACTGAACGGCCTTGGCCGTATGGGAAAACTGGCCCTGAAGCCCTTGCTTGAAAAAGGCACAAAGATAGCCTGGATCAACGATGCCGTCGGTGATCCCGAGATGCATGCGCATCTGCTGGAGTTCGACACCGTGCATGGGCGCTGGGACGCGGAATTCGACCATGATGCAGACAGCATCACGGTCAACGGAACCCGCCTGCCATTTATTGGCACCAAAGACCTGAGAGCGTTGCCGCTGGACGGTGTTGACGTGGTGATCGACTGCACCGGCGTGTTCAAGACCGAAGCGAAGCTGGCACCGTATTTTGACGCTGGGGTGAAGAAGGTTGTTGTCTCTGCTCCGGTCAAGGACGGGCCGACAGCCAATATCGTCATGGGTGTAAATGACGGAGCCTACGACCATGCGGCGCATAGGATCGTGACGGCGGCCTCGTGCACGACAAACTGTCTTGCGCCCGTCGTAAAGGTCATTCACGAAAACCTGGGCATCCGCCATGGATCGATGACGACGATTCACGACGTAACCAACACGCAGACAATTGTGGATCGGCCTGCCAAGGATCTCAGGCGCGCACGCTCGGCCCTCAACTCACTGATCCCGACCACGACCGGGTCGGCCACGGCCATCACTCTGATCTATCCGGAACTCAAAGGTCGTTTGAATGGCCATGCGGTTCGGGTGCCGTTGCTGAACGCCTCGCTGACCGATTGCGTTTTCGAGGTTGAGCGTGAAACCACGGTTGAAGAGGTCAACGCCTTCTTCAAAGCCGCTGCCGAGGGCGAACTGAAGGGCATTCTGGGCTATGAGACGCGACCGCTGGTGTCCACCGATTACACCAATGACGAACGCTCTTCGATCATCGATGCGCCCTCGACCATGGTTGTGAACGGGACGCAGGTGAAAATCTATGCGTGGTACGACAACGAGATGGGCTATGCGCATCGGCTGGTGGATGTCGCGCTAATGGTCGGGGCATCATTGTGACGCAACGCCCCGAAGGACTGTCGGCCTATATCGCGGTCACGGCTGCCTATTGGGCTTTCATGCTGACCGACGGGGCGCTCAGGATGTTGGTGCTGTTGCACTTTCACACCCTGGGCTTCTCGCCGGTTCAGCTTGCCTATCTGTTTGTGCTCTATGAAATCGCCGGGATTGTCACCAACCTGTCCGCCGGTTGGATCGCCGCACGGTTTGGGCTGACCTCGACCCTCTATGCTGGGCTGGGGGTGCAGATCGTCGCGTTGCTCGCCATGACGCAGCTTGACCCGAACTGGACGGTCGCCGCTTCGGTCACTTTTGTCATGATCGTGCAAGGGGCCAGCGGAGTGGCCAAGGATCTGGCCAAGATGTCTTCGAAATCGGCGGTCAAATTGCTGGCTCCTTCCGAAGGAGGCGCGTTGTTTCGATGGGTTGCGGTTCTGACCGGTTCGAAAAACGCGGTCAAAGGGCTGGGATTCCTGTTGGGTGCCGCCATGCTTGCAACACTGGGCTTCATTCCGGCAGTGCTTGCCATGGCCGCCGTTCTGGCGGTGATCCTGTTCGCAGTGATGCTGTTCATGCCGGCAGGCCTGCCGAAGGGGCGCAAGGGTGCAAAGTTCTCTGAGGTTTTTTCAAAATCCGCGAATGTGAACTGGTTGTCCGCGGCGCGTGTCTTCCTGTTCGGCGCGCGGGATGTCTGGTTCGTGGTCGGCATCCCGATCTATTTCTATGCTGTTCTTTCAGATGGCACCGAAGAGGGCAATCGGTCCGCGTTCTTCATGATCGGAACATTTATGGCGGTGTGGATCATCCTCTATGGCGCCGTGCAGGCCAACGCGCCAAGGATTCTGCGTGCGTCAGATCGAACCGAAGGCGATCTGATCCGTGCCGCACGCAGCTGGGCGGCGATCCTGTTCTGTGTTCCTTCGGCTCTAACACTCGCTGTTTTGCTGTCAAATGGACCCGAGACCTGGCTGACTCTGACGCTGGTCGCCGGGCTTCTGGTCTTTGGTGCGATCTTCGCGGTCAACTCATCGCTGCATTCCTATCTGATCCTTGCCTTCACCCGGTCCGAGCGTGTGACGATGGATGTCGGCTTTTATTACATGGCAAATGCGACGGGGCGGTTGGCCGGTACCGTCTTGTCTGGCCTGACCTATCAGGTCGGGGGGCTGCCCATGGTGCTGGGCACGGCGGCCGTGATGGTCGGGCTTGCCGCGCTGACCTCTGGCAAACTTACGGATCAAACGTCCGAGGCGCTATCATGAGCATTTTTGAACGGTATCTCACGATCTGGGTTGCACTTGCGATGATCGGTGGCGTCCTGATCGGGCTGGCCGCGCCGGGGCTGGTACAGCTGGTGGCAAGCGCCGAAATTGCCAGCGTCAACCTGGTGGTGGCGGTGCTGATCTGGGCAATGGTTTACCCGATGATGGTCAACGTCGATTTCGGCGCAGTCGCCGGAGTCGCCCGCCAGCCGCGTGGTCTGATTGTGACGCTGGTGGTGAACTGGCTGATAAAGCCTTTCACCATGGCACTGCTGGCCGTCCTGTTTTTCGACTTTGTTTTCGCCCCCTGGATCGCGCCCGAAGATGCTGCGCAATACACTGCCGGTCTGATCCTGTTGGGGGCCGCCCCTTGTACCGCCATGGTGTTCGTATGGTCGCAGCTTACCAGAGGCGACGCGACATACACGCTGGTTCAGGTCTCGGTCAATGATCTGATCATGGTCGTGGCATTCGCGCCGATCGTGGCCTTTTTGCTGGGTGTCACCGACATCGAAGTGCCGTGGCAGACTTTGGTTTTGGCCACGGTCCTCTATGTGGTGCTGCCTCTTGTCGCCGGGTTGATCACCCGCCGCAGATTGGGCTCTAAACAAGCGATAGAAGCTTTTTCCTCGCGAGTGAAACCGTGGTCCGTCATGGGATTGATTGCAACCGTGGTTATCCTGTTCGGCCTGCAAGGTGAAACCATTCTGGCGAAACCGACGGTCATCGTTCTGATCGCCGTTCCCATTCTGATCCAAAGCTATGGGATTTTTGCCATTGCCTATGGCGCCGCTTATGCGCTGAAGGTTCCCCACCGGATCGCCGCGCCCTGTGCCATGATCGGGACATCGAATTTCTTCGAACTGGCCGTTGCCGTCGCAATCAGCTTGTTCGGTCTTCATTCCGGCGCGGCACTGGCGACGGTTGTGGGGGTTCTGGTCGAAGTGCCGGTGATGCTGTCGCTTGTGGCTTTCGCCAACCGAACACGCCAACGTTTCCCGGAACCTGCGACATGACAGAATCGGTCAACGCGGCAGGACGATAATCGGAACTGGCGGTTATGTGCCGCCAGCCGTGCCGCAACGCTGCTTCAGAAATCCACACCGCGCTGTGCTTTGATGCCCGCTTGGAACGGATGTTTCTCCTCGGTCATTTCCGTGACCAGATCAGCATAGTCACGCAGCGCGTTCGGCGCGTCGCGGCCAGTCAGGAAAACGCTGGTCTTTTCCGAGCGCGCGTCCAAACCGTCGATGACCTGTTCGACCGACAGGTATTCGTAACGCAGGGCGATGTTGATCTCATCCAGCACAACCAGATCGTATTCGCCGCTGGACATCAGGGCGCATGCCTTGTCGAAGGCGGCATTGGCAGCTGCAATATCGCGTTCCCGGTCCTGTGTGTCCCAGGTAAAACCTTCGCCCATCGTATGCCATGTCACCAGATCGCGCTCTTCGAAGAAACGGCGCTCGCCGGTTTTCCATTTGCCCTTGATGAACTGCACCACACCAACCTTCTGGCCCCAGCCCAAGGCGCGAATGACCACGCCGAACGCGGCCGAGGACTTGCCTTTGCCCTTGCCGGTATTGATCAGGACCAGACCGCGGCCTGGATCCACGGCCTCGGACACTTTCTTGCGGTGCTGGGCCTGCACCTTCTGCATCTTTTCCTTGTGATCCTGCGCGTCGCTCATTTGGGAACCTCTTTGACTGTTCGGCCCAACCTAGGGGAAGATTGCGAAAGGTAAAGTCATGCTTTGGGGTCTGTAACCGACCGGGCCTTGCCCCGTTCCAGCCCCAACTGGTGTTCGCGCCAGATGACGACAACATTGCCTGCAATCACCAGCGCGGCCCCGATCAGGATTGCAAGCGTTGGCAGTTCGTCGAACCAGACATAGCCGATCACGATCGCAAACAGCATGGTCGCATAGTCATAAGGTGCCAGCATCGAGGCCTGGCCAAACCGATAGGAAGATGTGACCAAAATCTGCGCAACGCCGCCGATCAGGCCCATCATGACCATAATCAGAGCCTGATTCCATGTGGGCATCGTCCATCCCCAGAACGCTGTCAGTGCGGACAAAAGCGTCGCGGTCATCGAGAAATAGAACACGATGGCCGCAGGGTGATCGACCTTGACCAATTGCCGGATATGGATCTGAACGAAGGCACGGGCGAGGGTTGCACCCAACACGCATACCGCGCCGATGGTGGCGGCGACCTCCATCTCGGTGGTGCCAAGACGTGGCCAGATCATGATCAGAACCCCTAGCAGACCCAAAGCCACCGCGCCGATACGGATAAGCCGAATGCGCTCACCCAGCATGACGGCGGCCAGAATCAGGGTGAAGATCGGTGTCGCATAGCCGATGGCAGTGACTTCCGGCAGCGGCAACAGGCTGAGGCCGGTAAAGGTGAGACCCATGGCGCTTGTTCCCAGAACACCGCGCCAGAAATGGCCCATGGGTTTCTTGACCACAAAGCCTTTCGACACCTCCCCCCGCGCGATGAGCCAAAGAATGATCACGGGGATTGCGAACAGGGACCGAAAAAACACCAATTGGCCCGGCGGGAATTCATCTGAAAGTGCTTTGACCAGCGCGGACATCGACGTGAACAGGAACAAGGCGCACAGCTTCAGCGTTACGGCAAGCAGAGGTCGATGCGAAGTTAAGGGTTTTGTCATCGGCGCGAAACTGCGTCTTTGGCGGGCAAAGATCAATGGGTGGTTTCAGCAATTCACCCAGGATTGCGGCAAGGAACAGCCGATCTCTTCGGCGAATTCTTCAAGAAAGCGGATCATGCGCGCGGTGCGTTGTTCTGCAATCCGCCTTCCGGTCTCGGTCAACATGTCACCTGGCAGGCGCAGCAGTTTCACCTTCCAGTGGTCGAGCGAGAAATGAAGGTCATCCAGTGGCCGTGCTTGGGCAAAAGGGTCCGCCGGATCGTAAAGAGTGCGCCCCAAGGCTCCGGAAACGGAAAAGTTTCTGGCGATACCGATGGCGCCCAGGGCGTCAAGGCGGTCCGCATCGCGCAGAATGCGCGCCTCGATCGTTTCAGGGGGGATATCGGCCGAAAAACTATGGGCTTCGATCGCGTGCTGGATTGCACGGACCTGATCGGCCTCAAACCCGATTTCCTTAAGAACAGGCTCTGATTCCGCTGCGGATCTGCGCGAGGCAAGATGCCGGTCGGGATCGTCCTTGGGCAGATTTATAAGATCGTGCAGGTAACTTGCCGCCAGCAGCACGGACATATCGGTTTGATCATCTGCGATGGCCCGGGCGTTGGTCCAAACACGATCCAGATGGGCCAGGTCATGGGCCGGATCCGTTTCCATGCGATGTGCGACCACAGCCCGCAGACGGGTGCGCAGATCAGCCGATCCGTCCACGGTTCTCTCCGATCTGGCCGCGGTGCAGCAGCAGGTGGTCGAGGATCACGCAGGCCATCATCGCCTCTCCTACCGGAACCGCGCGAATACCGACGCAGGGGTCGTGGCGGCCTTTAGTGATGATCTCGGTCTCTTCGCCTGATTTGGTGATGGTTTTGCGTGTGGTCAGAATCGACGAGGTCGGCTTGACCGCAAAGCGCACGACGATGTCCTGCCCGGTTGAGATACCGCCCAGAATCCCGCCAGCATGGTTCGAGCTGTATTGAGGGCCATTCTGGCCCATGAAAATTTCATCCGCGTTGGCTTCGCCCGTCAGTTCGGCGGCGTCCATGCCTTCGCCGATTTCGACGCCTTTGACCGCGTTGATCGACATCATCGCAGCGGCCAGATCAGTGTCTAACTTGGCGTAAACGGGTGCTCCGATCCCTGCAGGGACACCGCGCGCAACGACCTCAACCACAGCGCCGACCGAGTTGCCGGACTTGCGCAAATCGTCCAGATACGCGGCCCAGTCCTCGGCTGCTCGTGCATCGGGTGTCCAGAACGGGTTCTGTTCGATCTGGGACCAGTCGAAATTGTCGCGCTCGATCTTATGCGGCCCGATCTGGGTCATGTATCCGGTGATCTGCACGTTGGGTGCAATCTGTTTGATCGCCTCACGCGCCAATCCACCCGCAGCAACACGTGATGCTGTTTCGCGTGCAGAACTCCGCCCGCCGCCGCGATAATCCCGGATCCCGTATTTCTGCCAATATGTGATATCGGCGTGCCCCGGGCGGAACTTGTCCATGATATCGCCATAGTCTTTCGAGCGCTGATCGGTGTTTTCGATCATCAGCTGCACAGGCGTTCCCGTGGTTTGCCCTTCGAACACACCGGACAGGATTTTCACCTGATCGGGTTCGCGCCGCTGGGTGGTGAACTTGTTCTGCCCCGGTTTGCGCTTGTCCAGCCAGTGCTGGATCATGGCCTCGTCGATCGTGACACCCGGCGGGCAGCCGTCAACAGTGGCACCCAAAGCGGGTCCATGGCTTTCACCCCAGGTGGTGACACGGAATAGATGGCCAAAACTGTTCATCGACATGCGGCGGGCTCCTTTGGGATCGTGATTAGCGGGCAAGACCCTTGGCCTCAAGCGGATTTGCGAATTGGTGGGCGCCACCTTGCGGTGGCGCGAATGAGTATTTTTGAAAAGATGAAGATCAGGCGGCCTGTGTCAGCGCCTCTCGGGTCGCTGTGATTTTCAGCGCGGCTTGTGCGGCTTCGCGGCCTTTCTCAACAAAATGCGCGCTGTAAATGGCGTTGTGATGATCGGTCTCCTGATACTGGTGCGGCGTCAGGGAAACGGACAGGACCGGCACGCCTGTATCCATACCGGCGCGCATCAACCCGTCCACGACGGCCTGAGCCACGAAGTCGTGCCGGTAAATGCCGCCATCCACGACAAATGCTGCGCAGGCGACAGCGGCGTAGCGGCCGGTTTGGGCCAGATCGCGGGCCAGCAGCGGCATCTCGAACGCGCCGGGAACGTCGAAAACATCGACCTGATCGGCCGGGATCAGTTCAAGAAATCCGTCAAGCGCGCGGTCGACGATGTCGGAATGCCAGTTGGCTTTGACAAAAGCATAGCGGGTGTGTGTCATCGTGATCTCCTTTCAGTTTGGTGGCCTGCTGGCGGTCGCGAAAACCTTCGCTGCCAGCCCGGCATGACACGTCACCCAAGGCGATCACGAGCAGGCGCGCCGGTTCACCGGCACGGCTTGCACGTTCTCTTCCATCCGGACTTTGACCGTCGGCTCTGGCCTTTCACCAGATCTGCTGACACTCTTTCGTGGTTCCACACTTTGTCCGAATACAGGCCTCTGCCGTTCGGATCGTGGACACGGCAGAGCCGCTCGCGGGCTTACGGGTCATGGCCCGCATACCGCCGGTGGGGAATTCCACCCCGCCCTGAGAACGAGGCAGACCTTGCCAAGAACCAACCCCATCTGCAAGAGATTTGGCAGGAGGTCGCCCATGCACCCGAATCCAG
>NZ_JBXWSM010000031.1:0-45496 GCF_059613405.1 Ruegeria sp. BHSA118 | reverse complement strand
TCACGATTTGCTGATCGATCCGTCGGGTGTCGTGGCCGAGTTTCAGGCCCCGCGTCAGGATACGAAAAACACCCATGGAACAGGATGCACACTGTCGTCATCCATCACTGCCGGTTTGGCCAAGGGACTGGCCCTGAGGGACGCGGTTGCGCAGGCGCATGACTATCTGCAAGGGGCCATCGCGCGCGCGGACGAGTTGAATGTCGGCGCTGGACACGGGCCGGTGCATCATTTCCATCGGGTTTGGCCCTCGTGACGCTTTGGTCTGTCATAGGGGCAGGGGTTGCCGGTCTTGCCGTTGCCAGCGAACTGGTGTCGCGCGGTGCGAAAGTGCAGATATTCGACCCCGGCGGGCCACCGGGCCCGCATGGGTGTTCGTGGTGGGCCGGGGGAATGCTGGCACCGTGGTGCGAATATGAAAACGCGGAAGAACCGGTGCTGCGCCTGGGGCAGTCAGCGATTGAATGGTGGGCCCGACGCACCAAGGTGACCCGGCGGGGAACGCTTGTTGTCGCAAGCGCCCGTGATGTGCCCGACCTGCGCCGATTTGCGCGCCGAACAAAAGAGTTCACCAAGGTCGAACGGGCAGAAATATCCGAATTAGAGCCTGATCTGGCGGGGTTTGGCCAAGGCCTGTTCTTCGAACGCGAAGCCCATGTCGATCCGCGTCAGGCGCTGCAAGATCTGTATCGTCAACTGCAAAGCCAGGGCGTCGAGTTCCACCGGAAACTGGCACCCGCTCAGTTGGAGAATGCGATTGACTGCCGTGGTCTTCACGCCCGCGAATTCCTGCATGATCTGCGCGGCGTGAAGGGTGAGATGCTGGTCATACGATGCCCCGACGTGGAACTGACGCGCCCGGTTCGTTTGCTGCACCCGCGGATGCCGCTTTATATCGTTCCGCGCGGCGGCGGCGTCTATATGTTGGGTGCGACCATGATCGAATCCGAGGACAGCAGCCGCATTACCGCCCGTTCGATGCTGGAATTGCTCAGCGCGGCCTATGCCGTGAATCCGGCCTTTGGCGAGGCCGAAGTGTTGGAGATCGGCGTCGACCTGCGCCCCGCTTTCCCCGACAACTTGCCGCGTATCCGGCGTTTGGGCCGGACGATCTATGCCAATGGGCTTTATCGCCACGGATATCTGCTGGCACCGGCGCTGGCGCGGGGTGTTGCTGATCTGGCGCTGAACAACACACATTCGGAGATGGTTGATGAAGATCGTGCTTAATGGCGAGACGCGCGAGGTGCGCGCCGAAACCCTGTCGGAATTGTTGGACGAATGCGGTTTCTCGGGCCGTGTGGCCACCGCCGTGAACGAAGACTTCGTACCCTCAAGCCTGCGCGTTGCTCACAAGCTGGCCGAAGGTGACCGGGTCGAGGTCGTCGCACCGATGCAGGGGGGCTGAAGATGAAGACGTTTTACGGCACTGAACTGCCCAACCCGCTGATGCTGGGAACGGCGCAATATCCAAGCCCGGCCATTCTGGAACAGGCGTTTCGCGAAAGCGGTGCAGGCGTTGCCACTGTATCCTTGCGGCGCGAAGCGGGTGCGGGCCAGACCTTTTGGAACATGATCCGCGACCTGGGAGTTCTGATCCTGCCCAATACGGCCGGTTGCCATACGGTGAAAGAGGCCGTGACGACCGCCCATATGGCACGCGAAGTGTTCGAGACCCGATGGATCAAGCTGGAACTCATCGGACACACGGACAGTCTGCAACCGGATGTTTTCCAACTGGTCGAAGCCGCCCGCATTCTGACCGAGGACGGGTTTCAGGTGTTTCCCTACACCACCGATGACCTGATCGTGGGCGAACGCCTGTTGGAAGCGGGATGCGAGGTTCTGATGCCCTGGGGCGCACCAATCGGGTCAGGACGCGGGCTGAACAACGAATACGCCCTGCGTGCGATGCGGGCCGAATTTCCTGACATTCCCCTGGTGGTGGATGCCGGTATCGGCTTGCCCAGCCACGCGGCCCGCGCGATGGAGCTGGGCTTTGACGCGGTTCTGCTCAACACCGCCGTGGCCCGCGCCGGAGATCCGGTTCTGATGGCCAAGGCGATGGCGCAGGCAACCCTTGCCGGGCAATTGGCCCATCAGGCCGACCCGATCGAGCCGCGCGATATGGCTGAACCCTCTACCCCTGTTGTTGGAAAGGCCTTCCTGTCATGACGCTGGACCGTTTCTATCCGATCTTTGATCACTCGGACTGGCTGCGGCGGATGTTGCCGCTGGGTGTCAAGCTGGTGCAGTTGCGCATAAAGGATCAGCCAGACGATGCGGTGCGCGACCAGATAGCGACCTCACGCGAATTGTGCCGTGACCATGGGGCGGTTCTGGTGATCAACGATTATTGGCAACACGCGATTGATCTGGGCTGCGACTGGATTCATCTGGGGCAGGAAGATCTGGACGACGCCGACCTGAAAGCCATCCGAAAAGCGGGTCTGAAACTGGGCGTTTCCACCCATGACGATGATGAGCTAGAGCGTGTGCTGGCCATGGATCCCGATTACGTGGCATTGGGCCCGGTCTACCCCACCATTCTGAAAAAGATGAAATGGCATCAGCAGGGCCTGCCCCGCGTAACGGAATGGAAGGCGCGGGTCGGTGATATTCCCTTGGTTGGTATTGGCGGCATGAGTGTCGAGCGCGCGGCCGGTGTGCTGAAGGCCGGGGCGGACATTGTCTCGGCAGTCACGGATATCACCCTGAACCCCGACCCCGAAGCACGGGTGCGCGCGTGGATCGAGGTCACACGATGAGCCGATATGCCCGCCAGACGCTTTTGCCCGACGTTGGGGCACAGGGGCAGGCACGCCTGTCAGCAGCCCGTGTTCTGGTCGTCGGTGCGGGCGGTCTGGCTGCACCGGTTCTGCCGCTATTGACAGGGGCCGGGGTGGGGCGGATCATGGTCATGGACGGTGATACGGTCGATCTGTCGAACCTGCACCGTCAAACGTTTTTCTTCGAGGCCGATTGCGGGCACTCCAAGGCGGAAACCGCCGCCGCCCGTTGCCGCGCGCTGAATGGTGAAATTGAATTCATCGGTCTGAATCAGGCTCTGACCAGTGAAAATGCGCCCGGTTCGGTGTCGCAAGCCGATATCATTCTGGATTGCGCCGACAGCTACGCGGCCAGCTACATCCTGTCGGACACGTGTCTGGCGCAAGGCAAGCCTTTGATCAGCGCCTCGGTGCTGGGGCTTTCGGGTTATGTGGGCGGGTTCTGCGGTGGGGGCCCATCGCTGCGCGCTGTCTTCCCCGATGCACCCGACAGTGGTGCCACTTGTGCCACTGCGGGGGTTCTGGGCCCCGTGGTTGGCGTGATCGGGGCGATGCAGGCGCAGATGGCGCTCAGCTTGATCCTTGGACTTGATCCCTCGCCCCTTGGGCAGTTGGTTCAGTATGACGCAAGAACCCTGCGTAGCACCGGGTTTCGCTTTGATGACGCACCCGAACCCGACAACTGCCTTCGCTTTCTGTCCACAAGCCAGCTGAAGGACACGGATCAGATTATCGAGCTGCGCAGTTCGCAGGAAGCCCCTGTTCCCATCCATTCGAACGCGATGCGCATTTCACCGGATAAATTGCGCGAAATAGACCCTAACAAGGGAAAAAGGCTGGCTCTTTGCTGTGCCACCGGTTTGCGGGCATGGCGCGCCGCCGAGCAGATTCAAACAGATTGGCCGGGCGAGATTGTCCTCGTTGCGGCCTCAACCTCGTGAAGAAAAGGGAAACGCGAGACATGAAAAAGCTGATGACAGCCATCGCCCTTCTGGCCGCCGCACCAGCATGGGCCGAAGACAAAATGACCGTCCTGCTGGACTGGTTCATAAACCCTGACCATGGTCCCATCATTGTGGCGCAGGAAAACGGCTATTTTGCCGAACAAGGGCTCGAGGTCGAGATCGTCCCGCCCGCCGACCCGTCTGCCCCGCCCCGTTTGGTGGCTGCCGGCCAAGCCGATCTGGCGGTGTCTTACCAGCCGCAATTGCACTTGCAAATTCACGAGGGCCTGCCACTGAAGCGTGTCGGCACATTGGTTGCGACGCCACTGAACTGTCTTCTGGTGCTGGAAGACGGGCCAATCAAATCGCCTGCTGACCTCAAGGGTAAAAAAATCGGCTTCTCGGTCGCAGGGGTCGAAGAAGCCATCCTTGGCACCGTTCTGGGCAAATACGATGTTGCGCTGGGTGATGTCGAGCTGATCAATGTCAACTTTTCCCTCTCGCCGTCGCTGATGACGGGTCAGGTGGACGCGGTGATTGGCGCATATCGCAACTTCGAACTGAACCAAATGGATATCGAAGGCCGTCCCGGCACCTGCTTCTATATCGAGGAAGAGGGCGTTCCGTCTTATGATGAGCTGATCTATGTCGCCAACCCCGATAGGATGGACAAAGACAAGATCGCCCGTTTCCTCGCCGCGACTGAAAAAGCGACCCAATATATCGTCAACAACCCGGAAAAAAGCTGGGAAATCTTCGCGGCGACCTCGCCCGAGCTACAGGACGAGCTGAATGCCCGCGCCTGGGTCGATACACTGCCGCGCTTTGCGCTGCGTCCGGCAGGATTTGATGCCGGTCGTTATGCCCGGTTCGAAACCTTCCTGAACGAAAGCGGGATGATCGACAGCGTCCTTCCGGTCAGTGACATCACCACCGACGTGACCGCGCAATGAGCAACTACGGCAAAGCCTTTGCGCTGATGCGCGATGCTGCGACTGGGCCGTGGCGGGATTATACCCGCCACGCCTTCGTAGAGGGCATGAAAGACGGCACGCTGCCACGCGAGGCGTTTCTGCACTATCTGCGGCAGGATTATGTGTTTCTAATCCATTTCTCACGTGCCTGGGCGCTGGCCGTGGTGAAATCAGAAACGCATGAAGAAATGCTTGCCGCATCGCGAACCGTGAACGGTTTGGTCAGCGAAGAGATGAAACTGCATATCGGTATCTGCGCGGCAGAAGGTATCTCGCAGGCAGAGTTGTTTGCCACGCCGGAGCGTCACGAGAATCTGGCCTATACCCGGTTTGTCCTGGAAGCAGGCTACAGCGGAGATTTTCTGGACCTGCTGGCGGCGCTTGTTCCTTGCGTCATGGGGTATGGTGAGATCGGTACGCGCCTGTCCGCCGAGGCAACGTCCGAGACATATCGCGGCTGGATCGACACTTATGCCGGTGAAGATTACCAAGGCGCATGTGTGGCGGTTGGAGAGTTGCTGGATCAGGCTCTAACAAGACGTATTGGCGCTGATTTCCAGGGTTCGCCACGCTGGGATCGACTGTGCCAGACTTTCCGCAAGGCGACAGAGCTTGAAGTCGACTTCTGGCAGATGGGGTTGACGCCATGAACCCTGCGCCCGATCTGACCATCAACGGCACTGCCACGATCGACGGCGCGACCCTGTTTGCGCCGCTGTCCCTGACCCTTGGGGCCGGGGCGTGGACTTGCCTGCTGGGCGGTTCGGGCGTGGGAAAAACCACGGTTCTGAGGTTGATTGCAGGGCTCGAGACCGGGGCCGCCTTCGCCGGGCGGATCACGGCCAGTGATGGCCTGCCTGTGGCTGAGCGTGTCGCATACATGGCGCAGGATGATCTTCTTTTGCCTTGGGCAACCGTCGCGCAGAATGTCTCGCTGGGTGCGCGTCTGCGCGGGGAAACCGTTGATCTTGATCGACGGGACCGCCTGATCAAGCGTATGCGGTTGCAGGATCACATGAACAAGAAGCCCAACGCGTTGTCCGGCGGGCAACGTCAGCGTGTCGCTCTGGCCCGGACACTGATGGAAGATCGCCCCATTGTTTTGCTGGACGAGCCCTTTTCGGCCCTTGATGCCCGCACCCGCGCTGACATGCAGGATCTGGCCGCCGAAGCATTGCATGGCCGCACCGTCCTTCTTGTGACCCATGATCCCGCAGAGGCCGCGCGTCTGGCGCAATCCATCGTGGTGATGACGGAACACGGATTGACGCAGTGCGAACCGCCCCGAGCCCCGGCCCCGCGCCGCGTGGATGATTTGGAGACATTGGAAACCCAGGGTGCCTTGCTGCGTCTTCTCTGCGAGGGCGCGGCATGAAGTATTTTTCTGCATTGGCCGCAACTTTGTTTGCCTTGCTGATCTGGCAGGGCATCGTGACCCTGACCGGGTTGCCGAAGTTCATCCTGCCCGGACCCGCCGTCGTGGCCGAGACCTGGTGGCAGAACCGCTGGGTGATCGCCGAGCACACCTGGATCACCGCGATCGAAGTGGTGATCGGTCTGGCATGCGGAACGCTGCTGGGTGTTGTTACTGCGTTGCAACTGGCGAATTCGCGGGCGGCGCGGGTGCTGGTGCAGCCGATGCTGGTGTTCACGCAGGCTCTGCCGGTTTTCGCATTGGCGCCGTTGCTGACGCTGTGGCTGGGCTATGGGCTCTGGTCCAAGGTCGCCATGGCGGTGTTGATCATCTATTTCCCGATCACCTCATCCTTTTTTGACGGGCTTATGCGCACCCCTTCGGGGTATCTGGATCTGGCCCGAACGATGCAGGCCAGCAAGCGCGCCGTATTGTGGCATATCCGTATTCCGGCCGCTCTGCCGTCGCTGGCGTCGGGGATGCGGTTGGCTGCGGTCTATGCCCCGATCGGAGCGGTGATCGGTGAATGGGTCGGCTCGTCGCAGGGGCTGGGATACCTGATGCTGCTGGCCAATGGCCGTGCCAAGACCGATCTCATGTTTGCCGCGATGCTGACCCTGGGCGTGTTCTCGATCCTTCTGCACATGATTGTCCGCCGGGCCACGGCACGCATGGCGGGTGAGATGCGTTAACCAATCAGAAACCGATTCTGGGTCAGGGTGCGCTCATGACACAGGACGCCTTTGCCGAAGCCCCGATGTTGTTTGATACGGACGAAGCGCCGGCGCAGCCGCTGCCCTCTGGTCGGCTACCCTCCTACATAAAAGACCACCGCAAGCGGCTGCGCGAACGGTTCATGACCGGCGGGTCGGCGGCGATGCCGGATTACGAACTGCTTGAACTGGTCCTGTTCCGATCCATTCCCCGGCAGGATGTAAAGCCACTGGCGCGGGCGCTGATGGACACTTTTGGTGATTTCAATCGTGTCCTGACCGCGCCCGAGGAACGGCTGCGCCAGATCAAGGGCGTTGGCGATACCGTGGTTACCGACCTCAAAATTCTTGAGGCCTGCGCCCATCGGATGGCCCGCGCCCGGGTAATGCAGCGGCATGTGATCTCAGGCTGGGATGCACTGCTGGATTATTGTCACACCACCATGGCCCATCGTGAGATCGAACAGTTTCGCGTGTTCTATCTGGATCGCAAGAACGTAATGATCGCGGATGAGGAACAGGCCAAAGGCACCGTGGATCACGTACCGGTTTACCCGCGCGAGGTTGCCAAACGAGCGCTGGAACTGAATGCCTCGGCCCTGATTCTGGTGCACAACCACCCGTCGGGTGATCCGACGCCCTCGCAGTCGGATATCGACATGACGAACCGTATTCAGGATGCCTGTTCGGCCTTGGGCCTGACCCTGCACGACCACCTGATCATTGGAAAATCGACCGAGTTGAGCTTTCGGTCCGAAGGGTATCTGTGACCTTCACTGCACCCAGATTTCAACCCGGCGGTTGACCTTGCGGCCCCATTCGGTGTCGTCACAGGCCATCGGCATTGCTTCGCCAAACCCTTCCGCGACCACCTCGATACTGTCTGATATCGGTGTTTCGGCCGCGGCCAGAACCGCGTTTCGTACCGTCTGTGCACGTCGCAGGGCAATGCGGGCGTTGGCGGCGGCCCCACCATCCCCGTCGCTGAAACCGGCAAACACCAGCTTGCGCGCCTTCAATGTGCCGGCGTCAAGCATATGTGCCAGTTGCTGAATATTGGAACGTGACTGCGCATCCGGACGGGATGATCCGGGCTCGAACCGAACCGACAGGGACAGGCGCGACAGCGGGCGCAGGGTTTCGATCATGCGCCGCAGCTCGTCCAGCCCAACTTCGGGCCCGCCGGTGGCGATGGCATTGGCAAGCCGGTCGCCCTGTACGCCAACCGGCAAGGTTTCGGGCGATTGATCCACATAACCTGCGTCACGAATGGTCATCTGGGCCTCGGCGCTTAGACTAAAGGCCAGAAATTGCCGTGCGATCCGTGGCAGGCGGCGTTCGGGCAGATACAGAAACATCGGCAGGTTCAGCGGATAATCTTCGGTCTTGATCGATTGACGGGTGGCGGCCAGCGGATGCCCACACCCTCCGGTCAACGGCAGGGCTCGGGCATTGTCGGCTGTCGCCTTGCTCGCGATTCCGATGGAAAACGGGTCCTTGGTCACGGCCTTGACCAGATCGCTCGTTCGAATATGACGGATTGCGGTATCGGTCAGTTCCACACCAGCGGTCTTCAATACCTGATCCTCGACAGCCTGTGCCAGCCCCGAACCCGGATCCGGCACATGCAAGGCGATCGGAGCATCCGGCCCGCCCAGGTCCACCCAGTTCTTCATTTCACCTGACAGAATGCGCGCCAAATCGGCCAGCGAGATCTGACGCATCACACTATCGGGCGCCACCACCGGAACCATGGCGTCCAATGCAACAACCCTGGATCGTCGGGGCCGTGTCAAATCACCCAGCCCTGCGGTTTCGGCTGTATCCCGCTCTGCCTCGCGTACTTCGCGCAGGGCCATCACGATATCTGTCTGATCCTGGATCAGCTTGGCGAATCCACGATCCGTGGTCCCGACGTCAAAGTAGAACCGCGCCAACGGCGCGTCACGACCTGACTGAAAAAGCTCGTAGACGAAGGTGTCCGAATCCACGCGGGCAGGTGTTGCGGTCAGGCCTTCCTGCCGCGCAAACCCGATGATCAGGGCGGGCAGGACCGTTTCGGCCATGACGGACGATCCGGAAAACCGCAACTCGGCTACGAAATCCGTCAGGCTGGGGCACGCAGGTCCGTCGCAGGTGACGCCCGAGCCATCAACGGTCAACTCTCCGAACTGCGTATCAACGCGGTAGAACTCGCCGTCAAAGCCCAGCAGATTGCCTGTTACTTCGACCTTGCCGTCATGAGACGTCAGCGTGATGTCCTGCGCCATTGCACAGGTCGCACCTGCAACGGAAAACAGCGCGGTCACAGCCGCACGAAAGAAAGTCATAAGAGAGTCGAGCCTGCCTGCGGATTACTTTGCCGCAATTGTCAGGTCTGAGAGCAGATTATTCAACACCAGAAACTCACCGGCCTGTGAACAATCCGGCAGGGTCAGGGACATGTCGCGCGACCGCAGGCGGCTATCTGACAGAAGTTCCAGGGCCTGCACATTCAGTGTTTGCCCACAGTTGGATTCGGTCACTTCGGCTTCGACCGTCAGGTCGATGGTGCCGGACCGATCCGACGCGCCTGTCGGAAAGGAATATACTTCGATATTCCTGGCACGACCCAGACCCGTCTGGCCCAGGCGCAGAACCTCTCCTGCGCCATTTGCCGAGGAATCATCCCACACATGGCCGCTGCTGCCATAGCTTGCCCCGAATTCCAGCGCGTGAATCTGCAACTCGGTATCACCCTGCCATTGCAGGACGACGCGGTCATAGTCGGCAATGTCGGTCACGTGAGTGGTGGCGACCGTACCCGTTTCATCTTCGAATGAAATCAGGAAAATCGCGTATTCCGACAGTGCCGGGATGGTCATGCCCAAGGCACCGGAATCGTCGGTGTTCTGGCTGACCGTCAGGCCGCTGTGATGAATTTCAACACGTTCGTTTCGGTGGCAGGGTGCCCTGAGCGACAGCTGTGCCATGGCGCCGGGGACGGCGACGGCGCGCGCGCTAATGTTGCAATCCGTCGTTTTCGGGGCTGACGGCACTGCGCGGGGTTCGGGCGCTGCCGCCCCGGATTCTGCGTCAGGCGCCGGAGCTGAAGTCAGTACGATAGCATCCAACCCCGACAGAACCGAGGATTGCTGAGATGCCGAGGCAACATCAACACTATCCCCCGCGTTCGCAGGCTGCGCAATTGGTCCGTTCTGCATCAGGTAGCCTATGCCCAAAGCACAAGCGACCGTGCCGCACGTGGTCACGTAGTTTCGAACTACAAACAAAACACCCTCCCCAGTTGAAGGAGCAAATCGCACATTCGCCACGAATCGCGGCCAATTTGTGGCCGCGAGACGAACACATTGTGGATTCGACGGGTGACGTTAGGTCAGTCGACCATGGCAGTGTTTGAACTTCTTGCCCGAGCCACACGGGCACGGATCATTTCGCGACGGGTTGCCCCAGGTCGACGGATCACTCTCGTCAAACCCCGGCAGCGCATCACCTGACGCCGCAGCCTCGGCCTTGGCCTCGGCCTGGCTCGCGGCCTTGTCCACGGCCTGCTGTGCCTGAGCCTGCTGCCCTGCCATCTGCGCCAGCATTTCCTTCTGTTCTTCTTCGGTCAGCGGACGTACGCGTGACAATTGCTGTGTCACGGTCTCGCGCAGGGAATCCAGCATACTTTCGAACAGCTGGAAGCTTTCGTTCTTGTATTCGTTCAGTGGATCGCGCTGGGCATAGCCGCGGAACCCCACGACCGAGCGCAGATGTTCCAGCGTCAGCAGATGCTCGCGCCATTTGCTGTCGATGGTCTGAAGCAGAACCTGTTTTTCGATGTTGCGCATGTTTTCGGGACCAAAGGCAACCGCCTTCTGGGCCATCATCTCATCCGCGGCCTTGATCAGACGTTCGCGCACCTGCTCGTCATCCACGCCTTCTTCGGCAGCCCAGTCCTGAACCGGGGCATCGATGGTCAGCTTGTCCTTGATCGCCTCATGCAGGCCGTCGGTATCCCACTGTTCCGCATAGGATTTCGGTGGCATGTATTCGTCAATCAGATCGTCGATCACCTGCTCGCGCATATCCGAGACGATCTCGGACAGGTCATTGGCCGACATGATTTCGCGGCGCTGGCTAAAGATCACCTTGCGCTGGTCGTTCATCACGTCGTCGAATTTCAGAACGTTCTTGCGCATGTCAAAGTTGCGGCCCTCGACCTTGGACTGCGCGCGTTCCAGCGACTTGTTCACCCAGGGGTGAATGATCGCCTCGCCTTCTTTCATGCCCAGCGTGGTCAGCACCTTGTCCAGCCGTTCCGAGCCAAAGATACGCATCAGGTCGTCTTCAAGACTCAGGTAGAACACGGTACGACCCGGGTCGCCCTGACGGCCCGAACGGCCGCGCAGCTGGTTGTCGATGCGGCGGCTTTCGTGGCGTTCGGACGCCATGACGTAAAGGCCACCAGCAGCCAGAACCTTTTCTTTTTCTTCGGCGTGGCGTGCTTCTTCGGCGGCCCGCAGCTCGGACGGATCCGCGTCTGGATTTTCGGCAATCGCTTGCAGCACCTTCATCTCGACATTGCCGCCAAGCTGAATGTCGGTGCCGCGACCGGCCATGTTGGTGGCGATGGTTACCGCGCCCAGACGGCCGGCATCGGCAACGATCTGTGCCTCTTGTTCATGCTGGCGGGCGTTCAGAACGTTGTGCTTGATGCCTTCCTTGGTCAGCATCTGGCTCAGCAGTTCCGATTTCTCGATCGACGTGGTCCCCAGCAGAACCGGCTGGCCCTTTTCCTGGGCTTTCTTGGTCTCTTCGATCATCGCGCCATATTTTTCCATGGCGGTGCGATAGACCTGATCATCCTCGTCCACACGGGCAATCGGCTTGTTGGTCGGAACCTCGACGACGCCCAGGCCGTAAATCTCGGCAAATTCCTCGGCTTCGGTCAGGGCGGTCCCGGTCATGCCGCCCAGCTTGTCGTAAAGGCGGAAATAGTTCTGGAAGGTCACACTGGCCAGCGTCACGTTCTCAGGCTGAATCTGCACGTTTTCCTTGGCTTCGATGGCCTGATGCAGGCCCTCGGACAGGCGGCGGCCCAGCATCATGCGGCCCGTGAATTCGTCGATCAGAACAACATTGCCGTCGCGCACGATGTAATCCTTGTCGCGCTGGAACAGCTTGTGCGCGCGCAGACCCTGATTCACGTGATGCACCACGGTGGTGCTTTCCGGGTCGTACAGCGAATGGCCTTCGGGAATCAGGCCGGCGGCCAACAGTTGCTGCTCCAGAAACTCGTTGCCCTCATCCGTGAAGGTCACGTTGCGGGCCTTTTCGTCCAGCGCGTAGTGTTCGTCGGTCAGGCTCGGGATCAGCGCATCGATGGCGGTATACAGGTCCGAGCGGTCTTGTGCCGGGCCCGAGATGATCAGCGGCGTCCGCGCTTCATCGATCAGGATCGAATCGACCTCGTCCACAATCGCGAAATTGTGGTGCTTCTGGTAAACCTGCTCCAGATCCGCCTTCATGTTGTCGCGCAGATAGTCAAATCCCAGCTCGTTGTTGGTGGCATAGGTGATGTCGCAGGAATAGGCGGCCAGTTTTTCCGCGTCAGGCTGACCCGACCAGATCACGCCGGTTGTCATCCCCACGGCGGCAAACACCTTGCCCATCCATTCCGCGTCGCGCTTGGCCAGGTATTCGTTCACCGTGACCACATGCACGCCCTTGCCGGTCAGCGCGTTCAGATACGCCGGGAAGGTGGCGACCAGAGTCTTGCCTTCGCCCGTCTTCATTTCCGAGATGTTGCCCTGATGCAGGAAAATGCCGCCCATCAGCTGCACGTCAAAGGCCCGCAGCCCCAGCGCGCGGCGGGCGCCTTCGCGCACGTTGGCAAAGGCTTCGGGCAGCAGATCGTCAAGGCTTTCACCATCCAGCGCGCGTTTGCGCAGGTCTTCGGTCTTGTTGATCAGACCTTGATCGGACAGCTTCTCGAACTCGGGTTCCAGCGCATTGATCTTCTCGACCAGAGGGCGGGTCGCCTTGATCTTGCGGTCGTTCGGTGTTCCGAACACCTTTTTGGCGAGCGTTCCGAGTCCCAGCATGTTCACTCCAGCGGATCTGTTCTTTTCGTGGTTGCGACAGGCTTGCCCACCTTGCGCGCAACCCATAGATACGGGGGGTGAAAGGCGGCCCTGTCCAAGGCTTCAAAGCGATGTAAGCGGCAGGTTCCAGAGTGTCAACGCCGCGCCCTGTCGCGGCAAGAAAATAGGATGATTCAATGCCCAAAGGCCTCACTTTTCTGCCATCGCTGGCTCTGACCGCCATGATGGCCCTGCCTCTGGCCGCCGAAACCCAGCCGGATGCATCCACCGTGGTCGCTCGGGTAAACGGGGATGAGATCACATTGGGTCACGTGATCGCAACCGTTGCCGCCCTGCCGCCGCAATACCAGCAGGCCGAAGATGACGTATTGTTCGACTTCGTACTGGAACAGCTGATCCAGCAGCAACTGCTGGGGCAACAGCAGGACGGGCTGAACAAACTGAACACGCTGCGGCTGAAAAATGAAGAACGCTCTCTTCTGGCGGTTCAGACCGTCACAGCCCTGACCGATACCGTTGTCACGGACGAGGCCATTCAGGCAGCCTACGACGCGCAGTACAACGATTTCGCGGGTGAAGACGAATTCGATGCCAGCCACATTCTGGTCGAGACCGAAGAACAGGCCAACGACCTCAAGGCGCAGCTTGATGACGGCGCCGATTTCGCCGAGCTCGCGCGCGAGCATTCCACCGGCCCGTCCGGCCCCAATGGCGGTGCTCTGGGCTGGTTCGGCAAGGGCCAGATGGTACCGGAATTCGAAACAGCCGTGGTCGCGCTTGAAAAAGGGCAGGTGTCCGATCCGGTTCAGACGCAGTTTGGCTGGCATCTGGTCAAGCTGAACGACAAGCGCAAAACCGAAGCACCCGCGCTGGACGCCGTGCGCGAAGAGCTTGCACAGACCGTTCAGCAGAACGCCATTCAGGCGCGCATCGATGAACTGACACAGCAGGCGCAGATCGACCGCCCCGCTCTGGAAGGTGCCGGACCCGAAGTCCTGCGCCAGCTGGACCTGATTCAGGAGTAATCCCCGTGGCCAAGATCACCAAGGTTTCGCCGCTGGCGCCAGCGTCCTTCCCTGATTTGCCTGCAATTGACGGTGTGCGGTTCGCCACCGTCGCGGCGGGCGTTCGATATCAGGGCCGCACCGATGTCATGCTGGCCGTGCTGGACCCGGGCACATCTGTGGCCGGGGTCTTTACCCGTTCAGCCACGCGCGCCGCCCCGGTTCTGGATTGTCAGGACAAGATCGGCGGGCCCAGCGATGGCCCGGCGGCGATCCTGGTGAACTCGGGCAATGCCAATGCCTTTACCGGGCATTATGGTCAGACGTCGGTGGCCGAGGTGACGCAGGCCATCTCGAAGGCGACAGGTGTTCCGGTCGAGCGGGTCTTTACATCCTCAACCGGTGTCATCGGTGAGCCGCTGGCGCATGACCGCATCATTGCCAAGCTTGAAACGCTGAAGGCGGATCTCAGCCGTCATGCCATCGAAGACGCCGCACGCGCGATCATGACCACGGACACCTTCCCGAAAGGGGCAGCGGCGCAGGTCAAAATTGATGGCAAAACAGTCTCTATTGCGGGGATTGCCAAGGGGTCCGGCATGATTGCGCCAGATATGGCGACCATGCTGGTCTATATCTTCACCGACGCGCAGGTCGAACAATCGGCGTTGCAGGCGATGCTGGGCGCGCAGACAGACCGGACGTTCAACTGCATCACTGTGGACAGCGATACATCCACCTCGGACAGCCTGCTGCTGTGCGCCACCGGCGCTTCGGGTGTGGACGCCACCGGCAACGCGGCCTTCGCCGAGGCGCTGGAGGCTGTGATGCTGGATCTGGCCCAACAAGTGGTGCGCGATGGCGAAGGTGCCACGAAATTCGTCGAAATCCGCGTGACAGGGGCCGCAACAGACGCTGACGCCAAGACCCATGGTCTGGCCATCGCCAACTCTCCGCTGGTGAAAACCGCCATTGCCGGTGAGGATCCGAACTGGGGCCGCATCGTCATGGCCATCGGCAAGTCGGGCGCGGCCGCCGATCGCGACAAGCTCAGCATTTCCTTCGGAGATATCCTTGTGGCCGAAAAAGGCTGGGTCAGCCCCGGCTACAGCGAAGACGCAGCCGCCGCCTATATGAAAGGTCAGGACCTCGTGATTGCGGTCGATCTGGGGCTGGGTGAGGGGAAATCCACCGTCTGGACCTGCGATCTGACCCACGGTTATATCGAGATCAACGCGGATTATCGCTCGTGAAAACCGTGTTGGTCTCTGCTGTCGCCCTGATCGACATCGAGGGCCGCGTGCTGCTGGCCCAGCGCCCCGAAGGCAAATCCATGGCCGGTCTGTGGGAATTCCCCGGCGGCAAGATCGAGCCCGGCGAAACCCCCGAGGCCGCCCTGATCCGCGAATTGCACGAGGAACTGGGCATCGACACCTGGGCCTCGTGCCTTGCCCCGCTGACCTTTGCCAGCCACAGCTATGATGATTTCCACCTTCTGATGCCTCTGTTTGCTTGTCGGAAGTGGGAGGGGATACCGCAGTCCAAGGAAGGTCAAGCGCTGAAATGGGTGCGCGCGAATGACCTGCGGAACTATCCGATGCCAGCGGCGGATGTGCCGCTGATTCCGATTTTGCGGGATTGGTTGTAACAATTCGTAAGAATTGAGAAAACATCACGAAAAAGTTGACGCTGATCGTTCTCCTTGTCCTTAATCGGGGCAGCAGCGTTCCGGTCTGACCCGGCGACGCCGTTCCGGCCCAACCCGGGGCCGGATGGGGAGGAGAGATAGAATTGGCTCAGACGCAGTCGGGCGCCGAGGGGATGCACTCCCTTCCGGCGCTGCTACATCGCAATGCGACGCAGTTCGGGGATGCCCCGGCTTACCGCGAAAAGGAATTCGGGATCTGGCAGTGCTGGACCTGGGCGGAAACGGCCGCCGAGATCCGCGCGCTGGCGCTGGGATTTCTGGAACTTGGCGTTGAAAAGGGTGACCACATCGCCGTAATCGGGCGCAACCGCCCGGCACATTACTGGTCAATGGTTGCGGCGCAGATGGTCGGTGCCATTCCGGTCCCTCTCTATCAAGACGCGGTTGCCGAAGAGATGGCCTATGTGCTGGAGCATTGCGGGGCGAAATATGTCGTCTGCGGCGATCAGGAGCAGGTCGACAAGGTCATTGAGATTCAGGAAAACCTGCATCAGGTCAAACACATCCTCTATACCGACAAGCGCGGCATGCGGAAATACGACCACAGCCAGATGAATGCGCTTGACGACATCAAGGCCGAGGGCAGCGCCGGTCATGCGCGGTTCGACGCCGAATTGGACAAGCGCATCGGCGAGATCACCTATAACGACACCTGCGTCATGCTTTACACCTCGGGCACCACGGGCAAGCCCAAGGGCGTGGTGCTGTCGAACCGCAACGTGATCGAAAGCGCGAAGAACTCCGCGGAGTTCGACCACCTGACCCGCAACGAAGACATCCTGTCCTATCTGCCGATGGCGTGGGTGGGCGATTTCATCTTCTCCATCGGTCAGGCGTACTGGTGTGGTTTCTGTGTGAACTGCCCCGAAAGCGCCGACACGATGATGACCGACCTGCGCGAGATCGGGCCGACCTATTTCTTCGCCCCGCCGCGCGTGTTTGAAAGCCAGCTGACCAATGTGATGATCCGAATGGAGGATGCGAGCAAGCTGAAGCAGCGCATGTTCCACCACTTCATGGCGCACGCCAAAAAGGTAGGCGGCCTCCTTTTGGATGGTAAGCCTGTCGGTTTCGGCGACCGGATGAAATACGCGCTGGGCAATATGCTGGTGTACGGACCGCTGAAAGATACACTCGGCTATGGCCGGTTTCGCGTGGGCTATACGGCGGGTGAAGCGATCGGGCCGGAAATATTTGATTTCTATCGATCTTTAGGCATCAACCTGAAACAGCTTTACGGCCAGACCGAAGCAACCGTGTTCATCACCGTACAGCCGGATGGCGAGGTTCGGGCCGATACGGTTGGCGTGCCCGCGCCGGATGTTGAGCTCAGGATCGACGACAAGGGCGAGATCCACTACCGCTCGCCTGGCGTGTTTGTCGAATATTACAACAACCCGGCTTCCACGGCATCGACCAAAGATGCCGAAGGCTGGGTGGCAACGGGTGATGCCGGATTTATCGAGGAAAGCAGCGGCCATCTGCGGATCATCGACCGCGCCAAGGACGTGGGCAAAATGGCCGACGGGTCCATGTTCGCGCCGAAATATGTCGAGAACAAGCTGAAATTCTACCCCGATATTCTCGAGGTCGTTCTGTTTGGAAACGGCAAGGATCGCTGCGTGGCCTTCATCAATATCGATCTGACGGCGGTCGGGAACTGGGCGGAACGTAACAACGTCGCCTATGCGTCTTATCAGGAACTTGCGGGCCATCCACGTGTGTTAGAGACGATCAAGACCCATGTGGAAGAGGTGAACAAGTCGGTTGCGGCGGATGAAATGCTGTCGGGCTGTCAGGTGCACCGCTTTGTGGTTTTGCACAAGGAACTGGATGCCGATGATGGCGAGATGACCCGGACCCGCAAGGTGCGGCGCGGGTTTGTCGAAGAGAAGTTCCACGACATCATTGCGGCGCTTTATGACGGGTCCGAAAGCGTGTCGACCAAGACCGAAGTGACCTATGAAGATGGGCGCAAGGGAGCGATCAGCGCGACACTGAAAATCGTGGACGCGCCGGTTGTACCGGTTGCGCAGCACAAGGTGGCAGCGGAATGAGGGCCGCCATAGCACCGCGCGACCTGCGGTCATCGCCCCGCCCGCCGTCCCGTTTTCGCGCAAGTCAGGGAGTGACCGATGCTGGATAATTCCGAAGGATATGTCACCGAAGACGGTCGCAAGATCGGCGGTGTGGTGATGGAAATGAAGAACATCACCCTGCGCTTTGGCGGTGTGGTGGCGATCAAGGATATCTCGTTCGATATCCGCGAGGGCGAGATCCGCGCCATCATCGGGCCGAACGGCGCCGGGAAATCCTCGATGCTGAACGTGATCTCGGGCTTCTATGTTCCGCAGGAAGGCGAGGTCTGGTTCCATGGGTCCAGGCGACCGCCGATGCGGCCATTTGAAGTCGCCCAGCAGGGAATCGCGCGGACGTTCCAGAACATTGCCCTGTTCGAGGGTATGAGCGTTCTGGACAACGTGATGACGGGTCGTCTGAACTTCATGAAGACCAACATCCTCCAGCAGGCGATCTGGCGCGGCAAGGCCGAAGCGGAAGAGGTGCAAAACCGCGAGGCGGTCGAGAAGATCATCGACTTCCTTGAAATCCAGCACATCCGCAAAACGCCTGTGTCGCGCTTGCCCTACGGGTTGAAGAAGCGCGTCGAACTGGCTCGGGCTCTGGCGGCGGAACCCAAACTATTGCTTCTGGACGAACCCATGGCGGGCATGAACGTCGAAGAGAAAGAGGACATGAGCCGCTTTATCCTCGACGTGAATGACGAATTCGGCACGACTATCGCTCTGATCGAGCACGATATGGGCGTTGTGATGGATCTGAGCGACCGGGTGGTCGTGATGGATTACGGCAAGAAGATCGGCGACGGCACACCCGATGAGGTGCGCAACAATCAGGAAGTCATCGACGCCTATCTGGGGGTTAGCCATGACTAGGCTCTGGGCAGAATTGGGGAGGGGCTGGCATGCCTGAACAACTTATCTTCGCGATGGAGGTCATCCTCAACGGTCTGATGGCCGGGGTGCTTTATGCGCTGGTCGCGCTGGGCTTTGTGCTGATCTACAAGGCGTCCGGTATTTTCAACTATGCGCAAGGGGTTATGGCCCTGTTTGCGGCCATGACGCTGGTGGGTATCATGAACGGGCAGGTGCCGTTCGCCCATCTGATCAATGCGACGTTCGGCACCCATATCCACTATTTCGGGTGGAATGTTCCGGCATTGCTGGCGATCATTCTGACGATGGGTGTGATGGTGTTGCTGGCCTGGTGTGTGCAGCGGTTCGTCATGCGCCATCTGGTGGGGCAGGAACCGATCATTCTGTTTATGGCGACCATTGGTCTGGCGTACTTCCTTGAAGGCGTGGCCGACCTGATGTGGGGGTCCGAGATCAAGACGCTGGATGTGGGCCTGCCGCAGGGCATCAATCTGTGGATTGACGAAACCACCTTCAACATCTTCGACTACGGGTTCTTCATCGACAATCTGGACATCGTGGCGACGATCATTGCGGCGCTGTTGGTGGCGGCTTTGGTGGCGTTCAGCCAGTACACCAAGCAGGGCCGGGCGATGCGCGCGGTGGCCGATGACCATCAGGCGGCGCTGTCGGTTGGGATTTCGCTGAACTTCATCTGGGTCATGGTCTGGTCGGTGGCCGGGTTCGTGGCGCTGGTCGCGGGGATCATGTGGGGTACCAAATCGGGCGTGCAGTTCTCGCTGTCGCTGATCGCACTCAAGGCGCTGCCGGTGTTGATGCTGGGCGGGTTCACCTCGATCCCCGGTGCCATTGTCGGCGGTCTGATCATCGGAGTGGGCGAGAAGCTGTTCGAATTCTCGATTGGCCCGATGGTCGGCGGCGCGACCGAGAACTGGTTCGCCTATGTGCTGGCGCTGATCTTTCTGGTGTTTAGACCGCAGGGTCTGTTCGGCGAGAAGATCATCGAGAGGGTGTAACGCATGACCAAGCTGATCGCCATCATCAACGTGATCGCATGGGCGGGGTTCTGGGCCTTTGGATATATCGCGCTGACCTCGAATGATCTGACCGACAGCCAGCTGACGATTGCCGCGATCCTGGCCTTTGCCGGGCTGATCATGGGCGTTCTGGCCTACCTGAAACTGGTGCGCGCCTCTGAGGCGAGCGGATATGCCAAAGGGTCCAGCCAGCTGGACGCCGCGACCCGGAACCGGGCGCAGGAAGAATGGGGAAAGTAACAGATGTTCTATCGTGAGGCCGGAGATTTCAAAACCTCCTACGTGGATGACAGCCAGACTTTCCCGATCAAGTTCGATCGGTATCGGTACTATGCGGTGCTGGCGGTGGCGTTCGGGATCATTCCGTTCATCATCAACGACTATTGGGCAAACGCCCTGCTGCTGCCCTTTCTGATCTACGCGATCGCGGCCATTGGGCTGAACATTCTTGTGGGGTATTGCGGGCAGGTCAGCCTGGGTACCGGGGGTTTCATGGCCGTTGGGGCCTATGCCTGTTACAAGCTGATGACCGCCTTTCCAGACGTGTCGATGTTCATCCACGTGATCCTGGCCGGTGGGATAACGGCCGTCGTGGGCGTGCTGTTTGGCTTGCCGTCCTTGCGGATCAAAGGGTTCTATCTGGCGGTGGCGACGCTGGCGGCGCAATTCTTTCTGGTCTGGCTGTTCAACCGGGTGCCGTGGTTCTACAACTACTCGGCTTCGGGGCAGATCAACGCGCCGGAACGGGATGTGTTCGGGATCATCATCACCGGTCCGAATGCATCGGCCTGGGCGACCTATCTGTTCTGTCTGATATTCCTGACCGTTTGCGCCCTCGTTGCGCGCAACCTGACACGCGGTACGACGGGGCGGACATGGATGGCGATCCGCGACATGGACATCGCCGCCGAGATCATCGGGGTGAACCCGCTCAAGGCGAAACTGACCGCCTTTGCCGTAAGCTCGTTCTTCGTGGGCATCGCGGGCGCGCTGTTTTTCGCGGTCTATCTGGGCGCGGTCGAGGTCGGCGAGGTGTTCGGCATCCAGAAGTCGTTCCTGGTTCTGTTCATGGTCATTATCGGCGGATTAGGGTCTATTTTCGGATCCTTTGCCGGGGCCGCTTTCCTGGTGTTGCTGCCGGTGGTCCTGAAACTTGTCGGCGTTGATTTGCTGGGCTGGCCGACTGACATCGTCGCGCACCTTAACCTGGTGATCGTGGGTGCGCTGATCATCATGTTCCTGATCCTCGAACCACACGGGCTGGCACAGCTGTGGCGCGTGGCGAAAGAGAAACTCAGACTCTGGCCGTTCCCGCACTAAGGGGCAGGCCCAAGGAAAAGACGGGTGCGAAGCCCGAAACTCAACATCGGATCAATCAAGGGAGGACACACCCGATGAACAAGAAACTGGCAACCCTGGCGCTGGGCGCCGTGATGGCCGCAGGTCCGGTCATGGCCGACCTGGTGTTCCCATCGCTTAGCTACCGGACTGGCCCATACGCAGCGGGCGGCATTCCGTTCGCGGATGGCTATGCGGACTATTTCACCCTGCTGAACGAACGCGATGGCGGTATCGGTGGCGTTCCGGCCAATGTTATCGAATGCGAAACCGGGTATAACACCGAAAAAGGTGTGGAATGCTATGAATCCACCAAGGGTGAAGGCGCACTGGTCTATCAACCTCTGTCGACCGGCATCACCTATCAGCTGATCCCGAAAGTAACGGCAGACGGTATCCCGCTTCACACGATGGGCTATGGGCGGACCTCGGCTGCCAACGGCAAGGTGTTCAGCCATGTGTTCAACTATCCGGCCAACTATTGGAACGGTGCATCCGGCGCGATCAACTATTTGCTGGATGAAAATGGCGGAGATCTGAGCGGCAAGAAGATTGCGCTGGTCTATCACAACTCTGCCTACGGCAAAGAGCCGATCCGCACGCTTGAAACCCTGGCCGAAAAGCATGGCTATGAACTGACCCTGCTGCCCGTTGACCATCCCGGTCAGGAGCAAAAGTCGCAGTGGTTGCAGATCCGCCGTGAAAAGCCTGACTATGTCATCATGTGGGGCTGGGGCGTCATGAACCAGGTTGCGGTTCAGGAAGCCGCTAACATCCGCTTCCCGATGGAAAACTTCATCGGCGTCTGGTGGTCGGGCGCGGAATTCGACGTTGAGCCGGCAGGTGAAAAAGCCAATGGCTATAAAGCGTTGACCTTCACCGGCCTGGGTATGGACTATCCGGTCTATGATGATCTGAAGAAATACGTTGTGGATGCGGGCAAAGCCGCCGGCGCAGGTGATCAGCTGGGAACGGTTCAGTACAACCGCGGTCTCTATGCCGCGATGCTGGCGGCCGAAGCCGTGAAGACCGCGCAGGAGATGCACGGGACCGCCGACATCGACGCATCGATGATGCGTGACGGAATGGAAGCGCTGGAGATCACCAATGCCAAGATGGAAGGTCTGGGCATGGCAGGTTTTGGACCCGAATTCTCGGTAAGCTGTGAAAACCATGGCGGTCCCGGCCTTGTGGGCGTCGTTCAGTGGGATGCGGCAGCAGGAACCTGGAACCCGGTTCAGGATTTCAAACCGACCGATGTCGAGGTGATCAATGCGCTGATCGAAGAAGACTCGGGCGCATATGCGGCTGAAAACAACATCTCTCCGCTTTGTGAATAATAAACTGATCGCCCCGGACATTCCGGGGCGGTGCAGACAACCGGAGCGGCGGTTTGCCGCCGCTCCTCACGAACAGTCCCGAAGGGGACAGGCATGAGGACACGCGCTGATGCTTGATGCGGCACAAACCACTGACGTGCAGGCGGAAACCCTGCTTGAAGTCAACAATATCGAGGTGATCTACAACCACGTGATCCTCGTGCTGAAGGGCGTAAGCCTGACTGTGCCCAAGGGCGGTATCACGGCCTTGCTGGGGGGCAATGGCGCGGGCAAGACGACCACGCTCAAGGCGGTGTCGAACCTGCTGCATTCAGAACGCGGCGAGGTCACGAAAGGCACGATCAAATATCGTGGCCAGAACGTACATGAAAGCGACCCCGCCGTATTGGTGGAAAAAGGCGTGATTCAGGTGATGGAAGGCCGTCATTGTTTCGAACACCTGACGGTTGAAGAAAACCTGCTGACGGGCGCGTATACCCGCAAGGACGGCAGCGCAGCGATCCAGCAGGATCTGGAACTGGTCTACAATTATTTCCCCCGCCTGAAAGAGCGCCGCCGCTCGCAGGCAGGCTATACCTCGGGTGGTGAACAGCAGATGGTTGCCATGGGCCGGGCTTTGATGTCGCGGCCTGAGACGATCCTGCTGGACGAACCTTCGATGGGACTGGCGCCGCAGTTGGTCGAAGAGATTTTCGGCATCGTGAAGGATCTCAACGAAAAAGAGGGCGTATCGTTCCTGTTGGCCGAGCAGAACACAAATGTCGCCCTTCGGTTTGCGCATTACGGGTATATTCTGGAATCCGGGCGCGTTGTGATGGATGGCCCGGCCGCCGAACTGCGCGAGAACCCGGATGTCAAGGAATTCTACCTTGGCATGTCGGATGAAGGCCGCAAAAGCTTTCGCGATGTGCGGTCCTATCGTCGCCGCAAGAGGTGGCTGTGAGCGGATGGAGGGTATGGCGATGATGTATTTCGACGCACTCGAAACACGCTCGGCGGACGAGCGCGCTTCGGATCAGGCCGCAGCGCTGGTAGAGCAGATCAAACGTGCTGCATCGGCCCCCGGGTTTGCTGCACATTTTTCTGAATCAGACACTAACAAGGTGGTTTCGGTAGATGATTTGCCGATGTTGCCGGTGTTGCGCAAATCGGACCTGATCCGCGCGCAGGCGGAGCGCCCCCCTTTTGGTGGGTTCACCGTGAAGCCCGCGCGCCACTTTCATCACGTGTTCCAGTCCCCCGGACCGATCTATGAACCGGGCAGCACCGACCGCGATTGGTGGCGTATGGGCCGGTTCCTGCATGCCGCTGGTGTAGCAGCTGGCGATATTGTTCAGAACTGCTTTGGCTATCACTTGACACCGGCTGGCATGATCTTTGAAAACGGCGCCCGCGCTGTTGGTGCTGCCGTTCTGCCGGCGGGAACCGGGCAGACCGAATTGCAGGTGACAGCCGCGCGTGACGTTGGCTGCACCGCCTATGCAGGCACGCCTGATTATCTGAAAGTCATCCTAGACAAGGCCGACGAGATGGGCGTTTCGCTGAATTTCTCCAAGGCCGCCGTTGGTGGTGGCGCGCTGTTCCCGTCTCTGCGTCAGGAATATGCGGATCGCGGTATATCGTGCCTGCAATGTTATGCGACGGCGGATCTGGGTAACATCGCCTATGAAAGCGCCGCGATGGAAGGGATGATCATCGACGAACATGTGATCGTCGAAATCGTGACGCCCGGAACCGGAACACCGGTAGAGCCGGGCGAGGTGGGCGAGGTTGTCGTAACCTCTCTCAACCCGGATTACCCGCTGATCCGCTTTGCGACCGGGGATCTTTCTGCCGTCATGCCGGGTGTCTCGCCCTGTGGCCGGACCAACACCCGGATCAAAGGCTGGATGGGTCGCGCCGATCAGACCACCAAGATCAAGGGTATGTTTGTACGCCCGGAACAGGTTGCGGCCCTGGTCGACAAGCATGAGGAAATCGTCAAAGCCCGCGTCATCGCAGCCCGCCAGGGCGAGATGGACACGATGACGGTCCGGATCGAAAGCCCGCGCGGTGACGACCCGGCATATGCCAAGTCAGTGGCCGAAGTGTTGAAACTGAAAGGTGCGATCGAGGTCGTGGCCCCCGGATCCCTTCCCAAGGACGGGGTGGTGATCGAGGATCAGCGCGTCTACGAATAGCGGTGTTTTTCAGGTCTGCGGCAGTTTGTGCCGCAGATTTGTTGACCGATGCACTGGTGTTTCCGAGCTTTTTGGTCGATTAAAGGCGGACCCTTCGCCTTTGCCAATCACAAGCCGGGATGATGGCCGAAATCGAGTTTTCACAGAACGGATCGCGCAATCGCGGTGTACGCGGTACCCGACTGCTGGCGGGGATCGCCTATGTCGTGGCTGCCGCATGCCTTTTGCCGATGATCGCCGTGGTCCTGGCGGCTGTAACCGGGGGAACGGACACGATCTCGCACCTGATGGAGACAGTGCTGCCCGGCTATATCGCGACGACCCTGATCCTTGTGGTCCTGGTTGCGGCCGGAACGTTCAGCATCGGCACCGGGGCGGCCTGGCTGGTAACGATGACCCGTTTTCCCGGCGTGCGGTTTCTTGAGATCGCTCTGGTCCTTCCACTGGCCTTTCCGGCTTATGTTCTGGCCTATGCCTACACCTTCATTCTGGATCACCCGGGCATCGTTCAAAGCACGCTGCGTGATGTAACGGGGTGGGGCCCGCGCGACTACTGGTTCCCGGAAATCCGCTCGACCGAGGGTGCGGCGGTCATGTTGATCCTAGTGCTTTATCCTTATGTCTATCTGCTTGCGCGGGCTGCTTTCCTGCAACAAAGCGCAACCGCGTTTCTGGCGGCGCGGGCGCTGGGCAACAATCCTTGGCTGGCTTTTCGGCGCGTTTCGCTGCCGATGGCGCGACCTGCCATTGCAGGCGGCGTTCTGCTGGCCGTCATGGAGACCATCGCTGATTTCGGAACCGTGTCGTATTTCGGCGTGCAGACCTTTGCCACCGGGATCTACACAAGCTGGTTTTCCATGGCCGATCGTGCGGCAGCGGCGCAACTGGCCTTGTGCCTGCTGGTCTTTGCCCTGATCATGGCAGTGGCCGAGCGCACCCAGCGTGGCAAGGCAAAATACTATCAGGCCGGCAAACAGCATGTGGCGCAACCGGCGGCAAATCTGACGGGTCTGCGCGCCTGCGGGGCATTTCTGCTGTGTGCAATACCCGTTCTTTTCGGGTTTTTGCTGCCTGTCATCATTCTGGTCGAGATGGGCCTGGAATCCGAACAGAACCTGCTGTCGCAGCGTTATATCGGTTTCATCCAGAATTCGTTGATTCTTGCTGGTACGGCGGCGGTCATCACCGTCATCGCGGCGATCAGTGTCGGGTTCTTTCAACGCCTGAGGCCCGGGCGCGCCTCGTCTGCGACTGCATATATGGCGCGTCTGGGATATGCCGTTCCCGGTGGCGTCATTGCGGTTGGTTTGATCGTCCCCTTTGCGAGTTTTGACAACGCGCTGGACGTCTGGATGCGACAGACCTTCGACGTGTCCACAGGGCTGTTGGTGACAGGTTCGATCTGGCTGCTGGTCGCTGCCTACATGGTGCGCTTCCTGGCTGCCGCGCTCAGCGCGTATGAGGGGGGCCAAAGCACTGTACATGCAAATATGGACGCCGCAGCCCGTTCACTGGGTCAGACGCCGTTGGGAACATTGCGACGGGTGCACCTGCCGATTCTGACCCCCTCGCTGCTGACGGCCCTGCTGATCGTGTTCGTGGACGTGATGAAAGAGCTTCCCGCCACGCTGATCATGCGCCCGTTCAATTTCGACACATTGGCGGTGCAGGCGTATCGGCTGGCCTCGGATGAGAGGCTGGAGGGCGCCGCCGTGCCTTCGCTGGTCATTCTTGCGGTAGGTCTGTTGCCCGTAATCCTGATCTGCCGTCAGGTCGGTCGACGGTAACACTTGCGTCGTAATTGTCGGGCAACTGCGCATCAGGCTTGATTCAAACACGATTTCCGGCAAGGCTGGAGGTATGAATATGCAGCCTCCCAGCCGGTTCTCGGCAAGCGCAGCGCAGATGCCCGTGGCTTTCGACCGGCATGAGATGTCTCAAATCCTATCCGTCTATGGTCGGATGGTCGCCGCCGGAGAATGGCGCGACTACGGTATTTCCAACCTGCGCGACATGGCGGTGTTCTCGATCTTTCGGCGCACCGCGGAACATCCGATCTACCGCGTCGAAAAACACCCGCGCTTGAGGTCTCGGCAGGGAATGTATTCCGTCATAGGTATGGATGGCCGCATCCTGAAACGCGGCCACGATCTGCGGGCAGTCCTGCGGGTACTGGAACGCAAGCTGATCCGGGCCGTAAACCCGGATTAGAGCCTTTTGTGGGCAGTGACAGGCCCGTCACCCTGATCCACTATGCGGTGGATCGCCTGATCCATTGGTTCGAATACCACCGCCATATGGCTGGCGTTCGCATGCAAAAGCATGTTTTGGCCCGAAACCCAGGCTACGTGCCCTTTCCAGAACAACAGATCACCCCGTTGCGCAGGGGTCCCTTCGATCACGGTATTGCCCAAAGCGCGTTCCTGATCGCCGCTGTCGCCAGGGCACGGCAGGCCACAAGCCAAAAGCGCCGCCTGCACCAACCCGGAACAATCGATGCCGAACCGGCTGTTGCCGCCCCACAAATAGGGTGTGCCCAGAAACAGCTGGGCCACTTCGACCGGGTCGTCAGGCTTCGCGGTCATCGGCGCCGTGTGTATCTTTGGGATATAACCCAATTCGGTTTCAACAAACCGGTCCGTTTCGGTCCTGGCTTGAATTCTGCTTCCGAAACTCAGCGACACCAGATCGCGGCTTTTGAAATCCGCTTCCTGGTAGGCATGCGTTGCAGGCGCCGTGATCCAATGCGTCGCAGGCGCATCCGCTGTCAGCTGATCTGTTCGCAACCAGCCGGTATACCCGTCTTTGTCTGCGATGACCCTGTTCCACCCTCTCTTTGTTTCCTCGATCCGAACCGTATCACCGAACAACAATTGCCGGTCGCGTGGTCCGTCTGGGCTGCGCAGCAAATCGACGACGGGTGCGGAAATTCGATGGCGTGTCACAGTCCCAATATCTCCGGCAACGCCGTCAGCACGGCACGTGGCCCCTGACCCAGACCGCCCTTGGTGCGCCCCGGTTCTTTGCTGGGCTGCCAGGAATAGATGTCGAAATGGATGTAGCGGCATGCGCCCACGAACCTGCGCAGAAACAGGGCGGCTGTGATCGACCCTGCAAACCCGCCCGACGGCGCATTGTCCAGATCGGCGATACCGGGTTCAATCATCGTTTCATAGGGCGTGTGGAACGGCATGCGCCAGACCGGATCAGCCGAAGTCTCTGCGGCATGCGACAGGGCAGACGCGCAGCGTTGATCATCAGTGTAGAACGGAGCCAGATCGGGGCCCACAGCAACACGGGCGGCCCCGGTCAGCGTCGCCATCGAGATCACCAGATCGGGTTCACCTTCTTCAGCAAGCGCCAACGCATCGGCAAGCACCAGACGCCCTTCGGCATCCGTATTGTTTATCTCGACCGTCAGCCCCTTGCGGGAGGTCAGGATGTCACCTGGGCGGAAGGCATTTCCGGCAAGCGCGTTTTCGACCGCCGGTATCAAGACCCTCAATTGCAGGGGAAAACCCAGCTGCATGATCATCCGCGCCAACCCCAACACATTGGCCGCGCCACCCATGTCTTTTTTCATCAGGCCCATCGATGCGCCCGGTTTCAGGTTCAATCCGCCCGTATCGAAACACACCCCCTTGCCGACCAGAGTCAGCTTGGGGCCGCTGCTGCCCCAATTCAGCTTGATCAGCCGGGGGGGCTGTCCGGCGGCGCGTCCTACGGTGTGGATCATGGGAAAATTCTGTTCCAGCAAGGCCGCGCCGCTGATCACGCTGCACGCTGCACCGAATTCGCCGGCCAGAGCCTCGACCGCCTGCTGCAATTGCTCAGGCCCCATATCCGAGGCTGGCGTATTCACCAGATCGCGGGTCAGAACTTCGGCATTGGCCATGGCTTCGATACGGGTGGCGTCGACACCTTCGGGCGCAACCAGCGCCGCGGTTCCAGCGGATTGAGACGCGTAGCGATCGAAGGCATAGCCTGTCATCAACCAGCCAAAACATTCCGTCTCCAGACGATCAGCGGGAACGCCGGACGCGATATGATAGGTTCCTTCGGGCAAAGCCATGGCTGCGGCGGCCAATGGGAACCTTTTTCGCGCGCGCTTGTCTTCTGTTCCATACCCGGCCAGCACGATATCAACCGCGCCATGCGCGTCTGGCATCAGCAGGGTCTGCCCCATCGCACCTGTAAACCCGTTTGCGGCAACCCAGGTCCGGACGGTATCCGGCTGATCCCGCAACCAACTGTCCAGATCCGGCTGCGCAATCACATGAAGCGGTATGGACGGGTCAGAGGATGGGGCGAAGGACAGGGTCATGGGCGTCTCGGCTGATGGTTTCTGCGTACAGACTAGCCGCGCATGATCTGCCCGCAACCCCTGTCAGACGGAAAGGTCCTGCTGGTCCCAGACGGCGGTCAACGATCGTTCTCCCACGCGGATCAAACGCCCAAGCGTCGCGCCCGCCGCAACGGCGTCACCGGCATCGACAGTGTGGGCCACGTCACCCGCCACGCGGGCCAGGGCCGTCATCCCGATCTGTTCGGATATTGCGACCAGTGACCTGGCGCATTTGCGCAGGTCCGCCCATTCGCGCTGACGCCAGTGGCGTTCGCAGTTTGACAGGCGCACGGCAAGCTCTTCGACCGTGCGACACAGAACATCCAGCGCGTTCTTGTCGCCAAGCTGCCGGTACAGCCCGCTCAGTTGATCCGAATCCAGGCGGACGGATTCCTTGTGTTCAAGCGTGATAATCTTTTCCACCACATTCACCCTAGTTCAAACGCCCCCACGGCGCTGTCTTGATCCTGGCAGAAAATTCCTTTGCAAAACCTTGCGGGGAAACTGGATAATGGCTCGAATTTTCTTTGAATTCGGTTTAGATCATCCGTCAGCGACAAGAACGGGGACATTGAAATGGACTTTGCCAAACCTCTGCCGAGCTACCTTGTAAAACGGTATCACGGATGGAAGGCCACAACATATTCGGAAAACCAGGTCTGGTATCGCCGTCTCGCCGATGAAGGGCAGCGCCCCCGTGCCATGGTCATATCCTGCTGCGACAGCCGGGTTCACGTCACGTCCATGTTCGGCGCTGACCAGGGCGATTTCTTTATTCACCGCAATATTGCCAACCTGGTGCCGCCCTATGCTCCGGACGGGGATCACCACGGCACCAGCGCCGCCATCGAATACGCCGTAACGGCGCTCAAGGTCGCTCATTTGATCGTGCTGGGGCATTCGCAATGCGGCGGCGTGCAGGGCTGTATCGACATGTGCAAGGGGCAGGCGCCGCAGCTGGATGCCAAGGACAGCTTTGTTGGCCGCTGGATGGATATTCTGAAGCCGAAATTCGAACTGGTCGCGGATATCGAGGACGGTGTCGAACAGGCCCGGCAGTTCGAACGTCAATCGGTTGTCGCTTCGCTGGAAAACCTGATGACCTTCCCCTTCGTCTCGTCAGCCGTTGATCAAGGCGCGCTGAGCTTGCACGGCTTGTGGACGGATATCGGCGCAGGCGGGCTTGAAAGCTATGACCCCTACCAAAAAAAGTTCGTCCCGGTCTGACAGCGACAGAACTGCGCATCCGAAAGAATAACGATGGCGGCTCTGATTCAGGGCCGTTTTTGGTATACTCCACCCATTACACCTGAAGATCGGAGCCTTCCATGAAAGTCATCAAGCGCTTCTTCGCAGGTCTGGTCGTTTGCCTACTGGTTCTGGTCGCGGCTTCCTATCTGTTGCCGGGAAAGGCGGAAGTTTCGCGTAGCATCGCGATTGACGCACCGGCAAGCGCCATCTTTCCGTACGTGAATTCGATGCAGGAAACTGAAAAGTGGTCTCCGTGGCTGCACCGGGACCCCGAAACCAAACTGATCTATTCCGGCCCTGCCACCGGGGTCGGGAACACTCTGAACTGGGCGTCGGATCACCCGCAGGTCGGCAAGGGGTCACAGGAAATCGTCGAGAGCGTGGAAAACCAACGGGTCAAAACGGCGCTGGATTTTGGCCCGATGGGTACTGCCACGGCGTCCTTCATCCTTGAGCCTGACGGGGCGGGAACCAGAGTGACCTGGGGGTTTGACTCGGATCTGGGTCTGAACCCCATGTCCCGCTGGATGGGGTTGATGATGGATACGTGGGTGGGCGAGGACTATGAACGCGGTCTGACCAATCTGAAAGAACTGGTTGAAACCCAAAGCTAGGCCGCTTGTTTGTGGGAAAGCATGCGGCAGTGCGCTTGACGGAAGTTCTAGCCCAGTCGAAACCGGGCAAGCTTACCCAGGTGATCGGATCCCATGAAGGGGCGCAGCTCAACCGTTCCGGTTGTGCCTTTGGGGAACAAAAGGTTGTCTATCGGCAATGGGATTTTCCAACTGCCGAGGTTGTGGGTGTTCAGGACGGTACCAAAGCTCTGGTTGTTTGCGGCCGCTCCGATCCGTCTGACGCTTCCGCCCCAGGGCACCATATTGAAATCCCCGGCAATCAGAACCGGTCCTTCAAGCTGGCTGATGCGGTCGGCAATCACCTGGCTTTGCCTGGACTGGTCGTAAGGAAATGGCCAGTTCAGATGAACCGATATGACCCAAACCAAATCACCACCGGGCGCTTGGACCTGTAACCCCACAAGCCCATAACCTTGCAGACAGAATTCTGAATTCTCGACAATAGGCAAGGTCGTCAGGATGGCGACGTTTTGTTCAGGACGGAATTCACAGATCGCCTTTTCGGGGTAATGTTCGAACAGATTGCTCATGTACTTGCGATTGTGGCTGGAGACTTCCTGCAAGGTCACGATCTGAGCGCCTGATTCAAGGATATCATCGGCCAGCGAATACCGGGGCCAGGCTTTGCTCATGAGGTTTTTCTGGTACAGCGTCAGGCAGGAATCGTCGCAATCGTCCGAGGGCGCGGCAACGCTGGCCGCGATGGATCCGATGGCCACCCCGGAAAAGACCAAAGTGGTCAATGCAAGATATCTGGCGCGCATGAATAGAAGAATTATGGCGCAGGGTAGAAGCAAAACACCAGCCTGAGGCCGGAGCAGAGCGATTGAATCTCCTACGGCAAAGACCTGCCCCGTAAAGCCTATGACGACAAGTATCATCAGAATGCATGTGCATCCGATGGTCAGGGTTCTGGCAATCCTGCGTCTGGTCGAAATGTGCATGCCCTGCCTCATCTACCTTGCACGAGACACTATTATTCGGACTTCTGACATCCGCCACGAACAAGGTTCAGTTTTAGGTGGCAAGCGCGTTCGGTTTTGTCAACAGTTCGGCGACTTTCACCGTGCGCAAGACTGTACCCCAACCGAGGTTCATAGCGCAGCCATGACGGATGTGGGTGATGGACCGGAAAGTGCCGGTTTGGTGGAAGAGGTGATCCGAGGCAGTTCTGCTGAGCGCACGAAAGGGCCGCTCCGGATGCGGCTCACCTGTGACGTTCAGTGCTGATCACGGTCGTAACGGTTCGTGTTGCGCGACTTTGTGCAAGTGCAATGGCGCTCAAAACCAAGGCACAGGCCACTGCTTGCGCACCTGTGATTGTTTCACCGAAGGCAAAAACGCCCACGGCAAACATTGTCGGCAGTTCAATGCTGCCGATAACGGCCGTGCGCGATGCTCCGATGACAGGGGAACAGACGGTGTAAATCAACTGGGGAACCAGTGCCGTCATAAGACCGATCCCGACGATCAGAAACCAGTCACTGCCGCCTGCTGGCAGGACTTCGCCAATTTCCGACGAGATAATCAAAGGGGTTAGCCCGACGACCGACCCCAACGACACCGACGCTATCCTGGCCAAAGGAGCAATTCGCGAAAGACGGTGTACAAGCACGCATATGCCGAAGCCAAATCCGAAAGGTGCAGCCAAAGAGACAAGCAGCGTTGGAATTTGGTCAATCGGTACGGATGCCGGAGACCCTGCAATGACTGCCGCAAGAACAATCAAACCGGCCGCGACAAGGCTGCGCCGCGTCGGCGGATCGGCGAATATCGCCCAGGCGATGATGATCGTAAACACCGGGTAGGTCATGTAAAGAACACCCACCGTTGATGCCGGCACTGTTTCAAGTGCGGTTACATATCCGACCCACCCAAGCCCCATGACCGCCCCCGCAGCCATACCCCATGCTATTTCCCGCCGGTTTGAGCGATGCTTCAAAAGGGCGGGCAACAATAGGATCGCCGTCAAGATGTACCGATAAAACGCAACTGCGTAAGGCGCGAGTCCCTGGTCAGTGAGTCCACGGCTGAAATAGGGTACAAAGCCAAAACAGATGGATGCAAAGAACACTCCCGCCCCCGCAAGGGCATAGGGTATTGGATCGTGCTTGGTTGATGTTGATTGGCCCATTTTAGACACCTACCATGCAGCATTTCCGTTGGCATCAGCAACCTGACCGAACCGTCACGTCGTCTGTAAACCAGCTATTGAGAAACGCAAAAAAACCCGCTGAACAATCAGCGGGTTTCCTGGTTTTCAAGCTTTGACGAAAATCGGGATGTCAGCCCTTTTTCAGAACCTCGCGGCCCAGAAGTTCCGCGATCTGCACCGCGTTCAGGGCGGCGCCCTTGCGCAGGTTGTCGCTGACGCACCACAGGTTCAGACCGTTCTCAATGGTCGAATCCTGGCGGATACGGCTGATGAACGTGGCGAAATCGCCCGCGCATTCGATCGGTGAGACGTAGCCACCCGCTTCGCGTTTGTCGATCACCATGATGCCCGGCGCTTCGCGCAGGATATCGCGGGCTTCGTCTTCGTCCAGGAATTCCTCGAATTCGATGTTCACGGCCTCGGAATGGCCGACGAATACGGGAACGCGGACGCAGGTCGCGGTGACCTTGATCGACGGGTCGACGATCTTCTTGGTCTCGACAACCATCTTCCACTCTTCCTTGGTCGAGCCGTCTTCCATGAAGACGTCGATCTGCGGAATGACGTTGAAGGCGATCTGTTTCTGGAACTTCTTCGGGGCGACTTCGGTTGTAGGGTTGTAGACGGCCTTGGTCTGATCCCAAAGCTCATCCATGCCTTCCTTGCCCGCGCCCGACACCGACTGATAGGTCGACACGACAACGCGCTTGATCCTGGCGCGGTCATGCAGCGGCTTCAGCGCAACCACCATCTGCGCGGTCGAGCAGTTGGGGTTGGCGATGATGTTCTTGTTCTTGTAGTCGTGGATCGCCTGCGGGTTACATTCCGGCACAATCAGAGGAATCTCGGGGTCATAACGATAGAGCGACGAGTTATCGATCACCACGCAGCCAGCGGCCGCCGCCTTGGGGGCGTAGACTTTGGTTGCGTCCGAACCGATGGCGAACAGGGCCATGTCCCAGCCGGTGAAATCGAAGGTGTCGATGTCCTGGGTGGTCAGTGTCTTGTCGCCAAAGCTTACTTCCGTACCCAGCGAACGACGGCTTGCCAGCACGGCAAGTTCATCGACCGGGAACTGGCGTTCCGCCAGAATGTTCAGCATTTCGCGGCCCACGTTACCCGTGGCGCCGGCGACAACGACGCGATAGCCCATTTCATGTCTCCAAAGTTAAGGACGCGCGTTCATAGCCGCGTTGCAGCAAAGAAAAAAGGGCTATCACGGGTGATTTGGCCGAATTGACGTCGATTTTATCCCGAATGCGCTTTTTCACCCGTGTTCAGCAAAGACCGATAGACCCGCACGATGGCCTCGGCCTCACCTTCGATTCGAAAATGCTGTTCTACACGCTGTCTTGCGGCCTGGCCGGATTGCTCCAGCTTGTCCGGATCGCACAGCATCTGTTCCAGTGCTTCGGCCAGCGCCCCGGCGTTGTCCTTTTCGATCAAGCGGCCGGTTTTCCCGTCCTCGATCTGGGCGCTGAACGCTCCAACCCCGTGGCAGGCGATTGCAGGCACGCCCGAGGCCATCGCCTCAAGTGGTGTGAGGCCGAACCCTTCGTGTCGGGCCGGGGCCACGAACAAGTCAAGGGCGCGGTAGGTTTCAACGATTTCCTCCCAAGGACGCTCGCCCAGAAAGTGCACTCGGTTTGACAGTCCGGCAGCCTTGAGTTTGGCCTCTTGTTCCTGTTGGAAGGCTTCAAATTCTTTGGTGGCGCGCCCGGTGAACACGATGCTGGCGTCGGGATGGTTCGGCAAAACCTCGATCGCCGCATCCACAAGCAGATCGACACCTTTCTGAGGTCGAATACGCCCGAAACACCCGATCAGGGTCCCTTCTGGCAGCCCCAGCTTCTGCCGCAGGGCGGATTTGTCCTCGGCCGGGTGAAACAGTTCGGTGTTCACACCGTGCATGATGACGGTTGCGGGATGTTCCAGAAACGACGCCGCTTGCGGCGTTGTGGCGATCAGCGCATCCATCTTCGAAATCAGCCATTTGGTGAACCCCGAATGATTTCGTTGCGCAGCCGAGGTGAACAGCAGTTTCAGATTACGTCGCAGCACATGTTTCAGAAACAAACCCATCAGCATTTCGGTGTTGCGCCGGGCATGCCACACCCGCGATGTCCTGTTCGAAAGGAACGGAATTTTGATCAACCGGATATGGGGCAGATCATCCGGCAGGCCGGGTCCCGTGGCGACGATCCCGATCATATGCTTCTGGATCGGCAGCAGGCGGATGACGGTTGTGGTGACGCCGGAGAGGCTGTGTTTCAGGTTCGGCGCTATAACCTCGATATCCTGCACGGCTTGCTCCGCAATTGCTTCAATCCACATTATCCCGGCTGAATAGATATATCACGCAACCGAAGGCAAGAGTTACGGCAAAAAACCCGAAAATCGCGGTGTAGGGCGCGGTTGTTCCGGCCTGGGCCGTGGCGGCATGAATGCGCCCGGTGACAAATTGGGCGATGCCGACCCCTCCGATTCCGAAAAGGTTCAACAGGGTCACGCCTCGGCCCACCAGATGGGGGGGAACGAATGCCCGACCATGGGCCATGATGACCGGAAAGCTGGCCCCGGTGAACCCAATGATGGCCAACAGCAGAACGGACAGCCATGTGGCATGGTCGATCCAAACGCAAAGCAGGGTCAGTGCCACGACACCCAGCGCGTTGCCCGTGAAGATAACCCATTTCCGGGTGCCAAAGACACGATCCAGCGGTCCGTAGACAAAGGTACCGACGATCATCGCAGACCCCATGACCAGTGTCGCGGTGCCGATCTGGGTGGTGCTGAGCCCGAAGACATCGTTCAGATAGGGTCCAGCCCATAGCCCGCGTAGCGCGGCAGAGGGCGCATAGGCCACCAGCATCAAGGGCATGATCAGCCACAGTGCAGGCTCTTTCAACAGGTCCAGAAGTGAACCCTTGTGTTCCGTATCAACCTTCGCCGGGTCACGCAGGCTCAGCCAAATGCCCAAAGCAATCGCAGCAGATATCACGGCCAGCCCAACCATGGTGGCGCGCCATCCCATCCAGTCGACCGCAAGCGCAGTCGGATAGGAGGCCACGAGATTGCCCACCGAGCCAACACCCAGCATAACGGCGGCTAGTGTCGCGAATTTCGCGGGCGGGTATTCGCGGGCAAAGATGAAATAGGATGCCATCAGAACCGGAGAACACCCAACCCCGATCAGGCCCATGGCAACGCTGATATGCAACGGTGAGGTCGCGACCGCAAAAATTGCGGATCCTCCCGCACCGCCAACCAGAAGAAGCGCGGCTGCGGTCAGCCTGGGCCCAACCTTGTCCAGCGCCCATCCAACCGGGATTTGCATTGCTGCGAACACCAGAAACCAAAGGCCGGATGCAAAGGCCAGATCTTCGGGTGTAGCGCCGATATCGCGTTCAAGATCCAGGCTGAGCACAGCCAGAAAGGCACGGAAAAACTGGCTGAGCACATAGCCCAGACACAAAACCACCAAACCCGCCAGCATATCCCGCCTCTTTTCCGCTTATCCGAAAGGAATGCTTGGCACGCAATGATGCAACGCACAAGCATGTGTACTATGTTTCAAAACAAGGACTCGGGCCGCTTTCCGGCTATCATTGCCAGAAGTTTGATTTCGAGGGGGAAAATGAAAGACCTCCATTCCGCATTTTACGAAAACCTGCCACTGTTGAGGGATTTCACCCGTCTGGCGGACCCGGCGCAGTTTTCGCCGGTGCCCGACGACTGGTTTCTGGGGGTTGCCGACATCGTCGATTCAACCGGCGAGATCGCGCGGGGACGATACAAAACCGTCAACACCGTCGGGGCTGCTGTTATCTCGGCGATGATAAACGCGATGCACGGCAAGTTGTTTCCCTATGTCTTTGGCGGCGACGGGGCGGCGTTTGCGATCCCCCCCAGCGAAGTTGAAGCAGCGCGGGATACTCTGTCAGCCATGCGACGCTGGGCGGAAGAAGAGTTTTCCATGCCGTTGCGTGCGGCGCTGGTGTCGGTGGCGGATATCCGAAAAGCAGGCAGGGACTTGCGCGTCGCTCGTTTTGCGCCCTCTTCCGGGGTGGATTATGCCATGTTCTCTGGCGGAGGCTTGGCCTGGGCCGAGGCAGAGATGAAAGCGGGCCATCACATGATCGCGCCTGCCGAACCGGGTGCGCAGCCTGACCTGACAGGCCTGTCATGCAGATGGTCAAACAGCCCGGCGCGGCACGGTCAGATCGTGTCACTGGTCGTTGAACCCACTGCGTCGGCAACTGAACGCGACTTTGCCGACCTTGCGCAATCGGTTCTGTCCGCGTCAGAAGAGCTGGAGCGCGCAGGTCATCCGGTGCCGATGAATGGTCCGCCCATGACGTGGCCGCCTCCCGGCCTCGACATTGACGCGCATGTTTCACGCAACGGACGGAATTTGTTTCTGCACAAGCTCGTTCTTCTGGTTCAGAACCTGCTGATCGCGATACTGTTCAAAACAAGCAAGAAGCTGGGACAGTTCGAACCCGAACATTACAGGATGATGGTCAGCAGCAATGCCGATTTCCGCAAGTTCGATGACGGCCTGAAGATGACGTTGGATTGTGACCCGGCCACTTTGCGACAGATCGAACACTTGCTGGAAGAAGCACGCGGGCGCGGCAAAATCCGATACGGTCTGCACGTGCAGGACGAGGCGATGATGACCTGTTTCGTCCCGTCAGCCACACGGGACGATCATGTGCATTTCGTCGACGGTGCCTCGGGCGGATACGCCCAAGCCGCAGCGGCCATGCACCGGTGAACGGTTAGTCGGCTTTCCATCGTGCGGCGAGATCACGTGCCGTTTGCGTCAACAGCATCACATCAATCCCAACCGCCAAAAACTGTGCGCCCATATCCAGATATGCCTGACGGGCCTCGTCATTTGTGGCCAGAATGCCCGGCGCTTTGCCTGCGGCCTTGATCCGGGCCAGTGCATCGCGGATGACCGCGCGCACCTCGGGTGCGGCGCTGTTGCCCTGATGGCCCATATCGGTCGACAGATCGGCTGGCCCAATGAATACGCCATCCACGCCCTCAACCTCCAGAATCTCGTCCAGAGCAGCCATTCCAGCGCGGGTTTCCACCTGCAACAACAGGCAAATCTCATGATCAGCGGTCTGAATATAATCTCCGACCGATCCGTACATCGTCGCCCGCGATGCCATCGCGCCCACGCCACGGACACCGGCAGGGGGATAACGGCAGGCCCGAACCAGCTCTTGCGCCTGCTCGGCACTTTCCACGATCGGCACCAGAATGGTCTGAGCACCCGCATCCAGAACCATCTTGATCAGCCAGGTCTCACCCACGGGAACCCGCACAACCGCATGAGAGTGGCTTGCCGCAAGCGCCACAAGCTGGTCCCGGATCGACCGGATATCGTTGGGGGCATGCTCGCCATCGATTACCAGCCAATCAAAACCCGCGGTTCCCATCATCTCGGCCGCTGCGGGCTCGGCAAAGCTCATCCAGCACCCGATTTGCGTTTCTCCCTTTTTCAGAGCCTGTTTGAACGCGTTCTGCTGCGCAGCCATACTGTTTCCTTTTGTTGAAAAACCTTCGGCGCGACGTGGTCGCGAAGGTGGCCGTTTCCACATCTTCTTCCGTGGCGCGAAATTGTCCAGTTTTATTGCAATTTGGCGTCACCGGATTGACGGCGGCAAAGGTGCGCCACGCACGGGTGGCGGCGTTCCGGCGGTTCTTGTACTTCAATCCGAAACCAAGGGTTCCCTTGCGTAAATCACGGATTTCGGCGATAATTTTGGCATGACCGACGACCTCCCACTGACGTCGCGATCTTTGCCCATTGCGCTTTTGCGGGCGCGGGAAAAGGTTATGGGACCCATCCGAGCAATGCTGGCCGACGCCGGTGTCACCGAACAGCAGTGGCGCGTGTTGCGCGTGTTGAACGAAGAAGGCCCGCAGGAACCGACGCATATTGCCGAACGCGCCTGTCTGTTGTTGCCAAGCCTGACACGGATATTGCAGAAACTGGAGCATCGCGGCCTGATCTCCCGACGATGCCATCCGGCGGACCGGCGTCGCCAGATTGTCGAGATCGGCGAGCGTGGCGTTCAGATCATTCACGCCAATCAGCCCGCCAGCAAGGCGCAGGCGGAACGCATTCGTTCCCTGCTGGGGCCAGAAAAACACGAATTGTTGCTGGATCTTCTGAACGAGTTGAACGACCTGGATACCTGATGCCGGTCGCAGAACATTGGCGTCATCTGCAAGGACCCCGCCGGAGATTTTAGGGGCGATCTCCGACGGGGTGGCCAGACTTGGATTTGGGTTAGGCCTGGCCTGAGGCCGGTTGCGTCACGCCTTGCCTGACGGTCCGGCCTGCGCATCGGAGTATATGGCGAGCCGGAAATGTGGCTCTGATTAGGGCCTTTTGGCCTTTGGGGGAAAGGCCGTGCACCTATGCTCTCCGAAACAGTCTTGGGCAATTGCCGAAGGAAAACCGGGCCCGCAAGTGATGACTTGGCGTCATTCTGGCCGAGTGTTCCCGCATGCGCGGTGTTTTCCTGTCATCGCACCGCTCAAGATGGGTGCGCCCCGCATTTCCAATTCAAGACCTAGCCCGACTTGCGCCTGAGCCAAGAAAAATTCCGATCTGCCCAAGTTCCGGTGAATCAATAAAGACGGATGTGAAACAGCATTGGAACGGCACTGGGCGTTCAGGTCAGAATTGAGCAGGTTCGCGCTGAAACAACTCTTGGATATTGGCGAAATCCAGCGTGCATTCCCGGCTTGCTGGCAGCACTGGCAGGCGTAAGGTGGCAGTGATGAAAAATTCAGGAACCACGATGTCAAGCAGCCTGTTTTCCCTTCCCGATCCCATAACCATCCCTGTCGTCGGCGAGACGGCCGGGTATCCTGTCGGACGTATTTTCTGCGTCGGGCGAAACTATGCCGCGCACGCAGCAGAGATGGGCAATGAGGTGGATCGCGATGCGCCCTTCTATTTCACCAAATCCGCGCCAAACGCGATCCTGTCTGGCGCGACGGTTCCGTACCCGGCGGGGACGAAGAATTACCATCACGAAATGGAACTGGCGCTGGCAATCGGAAAACCGGTGTTTCGCGCCTCCGGCGCGCAGGCTTGGGATGCAGTTTTTGCCTATGGCTGTGCGCTCGACATGACGCGCCGCGATCTGCAAATCCGCGAGCGGAACAAGCAGCGGCCTTGGGATCTGGGTAAGGATGTCGAAAACGGAGCAGTCTTCGCGCCGCTGACCCCAGCCGCCGACTGGTCGCCGGACGATGCCAAACACATCCGGTTGAGCGTGAACGGCGAACTGCGGCAGGACGCTACCCTGGAAGAGCTCATCTGGAAGATCGATGAAATCGTCAGCCATCTGTCTGGTTTCTACCATCTGCGCCCCGGCGATCTGATCCTGACAGGTACACCGGCCGGCGTAGGCCCGGTAGTGGCCGGCGACATCATAACAGGAGAGATTGACGGGTTGGAACCGATCAAACTGGTCCTGACGGACGCGGAATAGGCCCTATTTAGGGTCTTTCAGCCAGCCCTTTGAAAATTCCACTTGGGCAACGCCTGCCAGCCGGCGCACCCGGTCCAGCTCGGCGTTCAGGCGTCGGCTGCGGGCGTCAGACCAGCGCACCCCGCGTTCGGGCCAGAGCGCCTTGACATGCAGCAGGTCGCGATCGCGAAGCGCCTTCATGTCGATCCGTCCGATCAATCGATCACCTTCAAGCAAGGGGAAGACGTAATACCCATATGTGCGCTTGGCTTCGGGCACGAAAACTTCGATGCGATAGTGAAAGCCAAACAGCCGCTCGGCACGGTTTCTGTCCCGAAGCATGGGATCAAACGGGCTGAGCACGCGGATCCGACCGGGCGGTTGCGGCAAGTCGGTTGTCCGATCCATCAAATCAGGGCGGGCAAAGGTTTTGCGCAGGCGCCCATCGGCGCAAGTGATCTCGATCTCTTCGATATTTCCTTGAGCCAACGCCGTGGCACACCAGTCTTTGGCTTCGGCGGCGCTGACCGTGCCCCAGAACGCGGTCAGCTCGCCGGACGTGGCAAACCCCAACCGGTCCAGCGCCGCGTTGCACAACCAATCCACGGTCGCCGTCGCATCACAGGCCATGTTCCCGGGGCACAGGTGGGTTTCGATCACACGTTCAGTCAGATCATAACGTTTCTGAAACCCGTCGCGGCCCACAACGGTCAGGGCCCCGGAACGCCACAGAAACTCCAATGCGGTTTTTGACGGGTGCCAGTCCCACCAACCGCCCGAGCCTTTCTTTTCGTCCTTGCCAACGTCTGACGAACACACAGGCCCGTGGTCGCGGATGTGTTGCAAGACAGTCTCGAACTGTTGCTCGAACCCATCCCTTCGCCAGTTCTTCCAACGCGCCTTCAAAAGATCCGCATCACGCTGAAAGCGCAGATGCCAGTGCGGATAGAACGACATCGGGATCACGGCCGCATCATGTGTCCAGTGTTCGAACAGCGCTTTTTCCCTTTCATAGAGCCTTTTCAGGTTGGCGCTGCGATACGCAGGCCGTCGGGAAAACAGAATCATGTCATGAGCGCGGGCAACCGTGTTGATGCTGTCGAGCTGCACGAACCCCAACCGCTGGACAAGGTCCAGAAGCCCGGCGCCCTTGGCCGCGCCCGCAGGCTGTTCGGCCAAAGCATGGCGATCCAGGAAAACGGCGCGGGCCGTCCGATTGTCGAGCCGCTTCAGGGAGGCGTTCATCGTCGTTTCAAGGTATCGCCATAGCTGATCTTGGGGGTCAGCGTGACCCGTGTTTCGATCTCGGCCTCCGGGTCCTTCAGGCGTTCAGCGATGATCTGCGCGGCCTGACGTCCTATGTCCAGACGACAGGCATCCATCGTCGCCAATTTGCGCGGAAGACCCTGCAAAAGTTCCACGTTGTTGAACCCGGCCAGACCGATCTGCCCCGGAATATCCACGCCTTGCTCGAGCAGATACAACAGACCGCCTGCGCCGATCATGTCGTTGGAATAATACAGGAAATCCAGATCAGGCGACCGGTCAAGCATGGCCTGTGTCATCTCGCGCCCCTTGGCCAGGGCAGAACCACCGGAATAGAACTCGCGATCTTCGATCTCGATCCCGTGTTTGCCCAGAACTTCGGTAAACCCTTCAAAGCGTTTTCGGGCGCGGTGATCCAAGGGCATCTTGGTGCCCATGAAGCCGATATGCTGATACCCGGCCTTCAGAATTGCCTGCGCCATCTCGCGCCCGGCGCGGCGATGCGAGATGCCGACCATCGCGTCGACAGGTTTGCCGTCGGTATCCATGATCTCGACCACCGGAATGCCCGCCGAATCTAGCATGGCGCGAGCCGCGTCGGTGTGTTCCAGCCCTGCAATGATTACGCCCGAGGGTCGCCACGAGAGCATCTCGTACAGCACTTTTTCCTCTTTCTCGGGCAGATAATCCGTCACGCCAACCACGGGTTGCAGTTCGGTATCTTCGAGCACCTGATTGATGCCGGTCATCACCTCGGGAAATACCATGTTCGAAAGTGAGGGGATGATCACCGCGATCAGGTTGACCCGGCTGGATGCCAGCGCGCCCGCGATCTTGTTGGGGACGTATCCCAGTTCCTTGGCGGCGGCCAGAACGCGGGTGCGGGTGGCGTCAGACACATCCCCCCGGTTACGCAGAACCCGGCTTACCGTCATCTCTGAGACACCGGAAGCCTCGGACACATCACGAAGGGTAAGCGGGCGTTTGGTTTCACTGTTCACGGGAAGCACCTGCGTTGTTGTTTTGTCCGATGCTAGCGCGAACAGGTCGGTGTGTACAACAATTGTGCAAAGGCGATGACAACCCGGAAAATCCCGGTTACAGAAGGCAGGGCGCGGCCCCGTGGCTCAACTGGATAGAGCAGCCCCCTCCTAAGGGGCAGGTTGCAGGTTCGAATCCTGCCGGGGTCGCCAGTTTTCCCAGATACCCATTTTGAGGACTAATAATCTGTGGAGTGGCAATACGGTGGAGTTACACCACGAATCCACACCATATACGAGCGGACCCTTAGGAGGGGCAGGAACCCCGAGCGGCCATGCGGTGCGGTGAAACATGGCGGGTTTGGGTCTGGCACAGTTGCGTTTCAACGCCAGCACATCACGACAGCCGATGGAAAGACCGTGGGACATCGGTCTTGTCGGGTTTCAACGCGCTGCCAGTCTTTTGGTCTGCCGAACTTTTTCGCGCGGCACGGATCGCCGCATATCGGATTTCACACGCGACTTGCGCTGTTTGCGCCCCGGGATACAGGCGCATATCCCGTTGCCTGTCAACGTGCCTGTAAACCAGAGACAGGCAAATCCATTGGCCGAATTGTCCAGCGCAGTTTTGGGGATTGCCGCCACTTGGTCACTGCAAGCAAAAATTGGGAGGTGAGATCATTGTCTAGCCAGAGCCCAAAATCGCTTCAATCTTTGACAGGGTTGCGGAGTTCACTTCGACACCCGCTTTGCTTGACGAAAGCCGGCTCTTGCGACGGCCATCACCGGGCAGATGCGCGCCGTCCTGAGCTCTGATCGACTCAACCAGAGTTGCCATGGCGTTTGAAAACAAACCTGCGGACGACGCCACGGGATCAATCGCAATGAAAAACTGCCCCGTCTTGGGGGGGCCACCGGCTGTTCCGGAAAAAGGCGATGCGTTCAACCCAAGTGTCGATCCGGTAAGGGCAGCGGCCATGACTTCGGTCAGCAAAGCAACACCCACGCCTTTGTAGCCGCCCGAGGGCGCCATGCTGCCTTTCAGTCCAACGTCAGGATCCGTTGTCGGGTTGCCGTCAGCGTCCAGCGCCCATCCGACGGGAATGGCCTTGCCTTCCCGTGCGTGCTTCATCACTTCGCTTTTGGCGATGGTGCTGGCGCTTTGATCTATCAGCAGTGCGGGTTGACCATCCGTTCCCGGTGCAGCGATCGAGAACGGATTGGTCCCAACAACAGGTTTCGATCCGCCCGAGGGTGCGATGGATGCTGGCGCATTGGTGAACCCCAATCCGACCAGCCCTGCCTGGGCCAGCCGATACGTGTGATAGCCCAGCACACCGCAATTGTAGCTGTTTGTAATCGCCAATGCGGCGATGCCCTGTTCCCGTGCCGCTGGGATCAGCGCCTCGAAACCCAGATCAATGGCCGAATGTGCAAACCCGGTTTTGGCATCGACGCGGATGAGACCCGGACGCGGGGTTTCAAGGGCCGGTTTTGCCTGACCGTCCACCTTGCCGCATTGAACATGCTCGCAATAGATCGGGATATACGCCAGCCCATGGCTGGCCACGCCGTCCGCTTCGGTCGCGGCTGTGGCAACAGCCAAAGGGCGCGCGTTTTCTTCGCTTGTGCCGGCGGCAATCAGCGCATTGAATGACAGCTCTTCGATTTCGGCAAGCGAGAGGGTTCTGGTTTCGGTCATCGGGTGGTCCTTCAATCGTTGTCTGACAAGCCTGAACCAGCGCCAAGCAGTCGGGATTCTTCAGTTGCGGGGGCATAGGTGCGATGCGCCACAGTGTTGAGGAATTGCCACGCCCCCGGATCCGGGTCAGCGCGGCTGTGCAAGGAACGTGTGGGTCTGATGCGGCCGGTTTCGGTTATCCCGACGCGGTTTGCCCTCTCCATTCCGAAATCTTCACTGCTGAGATGAACACCATCAGTGGTCGCGGAAACCCCGTCCAATGTGATTTCCAAAGTCGATTTCCGCTTTTTCGCCATGGTGGCGACAAAGGGCAGCAACAGAAGAGGTGCGGCAACATTGGAAATCAGAACTTTGCCTTGCGACAGGGCGTCCGGGAAATCTGATAATGCCGATCCGGTCATAAGAGGACACAGATCCCGGGCGCCGGTCCACATGCCGTCCCGGGCCTCTGGGACGTGATGTTCCAGGTGCGGCGCAAATTCCTGCTCAAGCAACTGGGCCAGGATCGCTGGTCCGTCAAACCCCTGAACGCAAAGCCATCGGGTTGCTTTCGCGGCTTCTTCCGCCACACCCCAGGCATATCCAGCCCCACGGGTTGCGCGTTTGGCGGTGGCTTCCACTTCGTTCAACGAGAAGGTCATTGCGCAACCTCTGGATAAACCCAAAGATCGGCGTTCGCGGTGTTCAGCTCTTCCGGGTAGGGCGCGCCCGCATACATGCAGATACGCACCCACCGATCCGAACGCGGGTCGAAATGCGTCGCCCCAAAGAAGGACAGTTTGGCGCGCAGCATATCAATGGGCATCACCTGCGCGCTGATCGTGTTGTCACGAATTTCACCGTACGGAGCGATACGGCTGATTTGCGCGCGGCGCACGCTGTGGCGGTGTTCCGGATGGCGCAACAGAAACTCTGCTATCGGAGTGTCATCAGGCCAGTTCTGCAATGTTTCGAAAGCCAGGGTTGCATCCCGCGCCGGTGCAAGAGGTTGTTCATAATCCGAGATCGGCTCTTCGAACCGCTCCCCCAGCCGGGGTTCCAGCTTTTCTTCGGATACGTACCAGGCCCGCGCGCAGTTTTCGGCGGCGGCCCAATCAAGGTTCAAAGCCCAGTCAAAGCTGTTCCGGATCAACGCACGCACCGCTGATACCGGCATGGTCCCATCAATCA